>NZ_LNCE01000040.1:0-92795 GCF_001445815.1 Janthinobacterium sp. Ant5-2-1
ATCCGTCCAGTGGAGGCGAAAATGGCCCGCGACGGGCCATTTTCGCCTTCTGCGGACCTCAAGTGTCGTATTAAATACTTATTTTTTAGGCATCGCGCATTAAAACTGCTCAAAGAGCGTGTGTGAATCAAGCCAGCAACGGCTGTATGGCGGATAATATTGCCTGTTGCCGATTTGGATACGACCTTTACACAAAAATGCGCCCCATGGATTTTACCCGCGACGAAACCAGTGAAACCCCAGTTGCCCCGGCCAGCGCGCCGGGAGCGCCTTTGCCGTATGCCGTCGCTACCTGGCTGCAGCGGGTGGAGGCTGCCGCCCATCCGAAGGCCGTGCTGACGATTGCCGAGCCTGATCCCAAACTCAACGCGCATCGATTGATCTACGTGCTGGCGCCCACCAGCGGTGGCCGCCACGTGGCCCTGTGCCTGTACAAGGCGCGGCTGCGGCCAAATGGCGACGTGGCGGCGGCGTCGCCCATCAGCGAAATCTTCTCGCTGCTGTCCGCGCCGCCCAGCTTTTTGACGCCGGCCGACGAAGACCTCGTGCGTTTCTTCGTGGCCATGCGCAGCGGGCAGAATTCGCAGACGGGCAGCGCCACGGAGCCGAAGGGCAAGGTCGGCGCGGCCCTGCTGAAAATGCTGGCCGAGCAGGATAAGCTGCTGTGGGCCAATTCCTGGGCCGACGTCGGCAATGGCCTCGTGTACCCGCTGAAGGAAGGTCCCGTGCGTCCCGCCCGCCTGTTCTGGCGCGACGAAGGCAAGACCATGCGCCTGGGCTGGCAAGTGGACCCGCCGGAAGGCGCGAAGCACCATGGCGCCGACCAGATCGACTACATGCTGCCCACCGATCCGCCGTGGTACATCGACAATCTGTCGTGCGGCGTGCTGGAACTGAACCAGGGCGGCTCCGACATTTCCCTGGCCGACTTGCAGGCACTGGTGGCGCAGGCGCCGCCGTTGAACGCGAACGACAAGGTGCGCGTGTCGCAACTGCTGCTGGCGCAAGGCTTGCAGCATTTGATGCCGCTGCCGCAACCGTTGCCGCAGCGTTTGCGCAAGGACGTGCCGGCGCAACCGGTCTTGCTGCTCGATAGCGCCATGCTGGCCGATGGCAGCATCCAGCGCTGGAGCGACTTCGCCGTGCTGTCCTACGACTACGACGGCGAGCGCGTCTCGTTCGATCCGTCGCAGCGCGTGGTGCGGCAAGTGGGCGAGGTGACGGAAATTATCCATAGAAATACGGTCGATGAAGCGCGCGCGCTGGCCACCCTGGCCGAGCTGCAATTCAAGAAGCCGGGCTCGGCCCCCTTGAGCGGCTTGAAGGGCGCCTTGCAACTGCCGTCCCAGGCGGAATGGCTGCGTTTTGCCGAGTCCGGCATCGACGCCTTGCTGGAGCAGGGCTGGATCGTGGAAAAGACGGCCAAGTACCGCTACGACGTGAGCGACGTGGGCGACTGGTACGCGGAAATCGATGACCAGGACCCGGACAGCGGCAACGCCTGGTTCGAGCTGGAACTGGGCATCGTCGTCAACCACGAAAGAGTGCCGCTGCTGCCCGTGCTGGTGCAGCTGATCCGCAACGCGCCCAACGATTTCAATCCGAAAGTCATCGAAGCGCATGCGGACGATGACCAGATGCTGGCAACCTTGCCGGACGGCACGCGCGTGGCCCTGCCGTGGGGCCGTGTGCGCCCCATCTTGAACACCTTGGGCGAACTGTATTTCAGCGACAAGATCAAACATGCCGTGCGCATGTCTACCCTCGATGCGGCGCGCCTGGAAGAGCTGGCACGGGGCCTGGAGATGCAATGGACGGGCGGCGAGCAGCTGCGCGCCATGGGCCGCAAGCTGAGCCAGTTCGGTTCCGTGCAAAAAGTGGCGGCGCCAGCCGGCCTGCAGGCGACCTTGCGCGATTACCAGGCCGATGGCTTGGCGTGGATGCAATTCCTGCGCGACCATGACCTGGCGGGCATCCTGGCCGATGACATGGGCTTAGGTAAAACCGTGCAAACTCTGGCGCATATCCTGGTGGAAAAGGAAGCGGGCCGTCTCACGCATCCGGCGCTGGTGATTGCACCGACGAGTTTGATGGGCAACTGGCAGGACGAGGCGGCCAAGTTCGCGCCTTCGCTGAAAGTGCTGCTGCTGCAAGGCAAGGACCGCGCGCAGCAATTCGACCAGATCGATCAATGCGACCTGGTGCTGACGACGTACGCGCTGTTGCCGCGCGACGAGGAAACCTTGCGCGAGCACGATTTCCACCTGGTCATCCTCGACGAATCGCACTACATCAAGAATACGCGCAGCAAGGCGGCGCAAAGCGCGGGCCTGCTGCGCGCGCGCCACCGCCTGTGTTTGTCCGGCACGCCGCTGGAAAATCATTTGGGCGAACTGTGGTCGCAATTCCACTTCCTGCTGCCGGGCTTGCTGGGCGACGAGAAGACGTTCAATACGCAGTTTCGTCATCCGATCGAGCGCCAGGACGACCCGCTGCGCCGCATGCTGCTGAACCGCCGCATCAAGCCTTTCCTGTTGCGCCGCACGAAGGACAATGTGGCCAAGGAACTGCCGCCGAAGACGGAAATGGTGCGCAAGGTGGAATTGACGGGGCCGCAGCGCGACCTGTATGAAACCGTGCGTCTGGCGATGGATCAAAAGGTACGCGAAGAAATCGACAAGAAGGGCGTGGCCCGCAGCCAGATCGTCATCCTTGAAGCGCTGCTGAAATTGCGGCAAGTGTGCTGCGACCCGCGTCTCGTGAAATCCTTGCCGGCGAAGAAGCAGTCGGCCGGTTCGGCCAAGCTGCTCGACTTGATGCAGATGGTGGAAGACTTGCTCGACGAAGGGCGCAAGATTCTTGTGTTCTCGCAATTTACCAGCATGCTGGAATTGATCGAGGAAGAACTCGAGTCGCGCGACATCCCGTACGCGCTTTTAACAGGCGAAACGAAGGACCGGGGCGCGCAAGTGGCGGCCTTCCAGCAGGGCGCCGTACCGATCTTCCTGATCAGCCTGAAAGCGGGCGGCGTGGGCCTGAACCTGACGGCGGCCGACACGGTCATCCACTACGATCCGTGGTGGAATCCGGCGGCGGAAAACCAGGCCACGGACCGTGCCTGGCGTATCGGCCAGGACAAGCCCGTGTTCGTCTACAAGCTGATCGCGAAAGGCACCTTGGAAGAAAAAATCCAGCTGCTGCAGCAAAAGAAATCGGAACTGGCGCAATCGATCCTGGCCGAAGGCGAGTCGCAGAAGATGGCCCTCACGCAGGAAGACTTGCAGCAGATTTTCGCCCCGCTGGAAGATTGACGCTGCCGCGCGCTTATACTTGGCGATTCTTTCCTGCCAGGTATAACGCATGCTGCCCTTCCTCCTTCTGCTGCTTGCCGGCGTCATCCTCATGGCGCTGCGTTTCGTCCAGTTGCGCCGCGCTCTGCTGCGCGCGCGGGCGGGCGAAGCGCAGTTCCGCCTGCTGGCCGAACACGGCCGCGACGCGGCCTTCCTGCTCGACGCCACCACCCTCGAATTGCTCTACATCAGCCCCGCCGCGCAGCGCCTGACGGGCCATGACCTGCCTGCCTTGCGCGAGCACGCTGCGCACCTGGCGGCGGACGTGCCGGCCCGGCTGCAGCGCTGGCGCGACGGCGACACCAGCCGTTTGACTTTGCTGCGCGAAGTGGAATTGCCGCATGCGGACGGCCACCAGCTGGCGCTGGAAATCAGCTCGACCATCGTGCCCGCGGCGGCTGGCCGGGGCATGACCCTGGCGGGCACGGTGCGCGACGTCAGCGCGGCCCAGGCGCAGGAAGCGGAACGGGAAAAGGAGCAAAAGCGCTTCGCCTCGATGCTGTCGCATGAATTCCGCACGCCGCTGGCCACCATCGACGGCGCCATCCAGCGCCTCGTCTCGACATCGAAAGATGCCGACGAGGCCACGCGCAAGCGCTACGTAAAAATCCAGACGGCCGTCGACCGCCTGCTGGCCATGATCGACGATTATCTGTCGCCCGAACGCATGGCGGCCATCGGCCGCGAGCGGGCCGCCGACGGCATCGCGCCGCTGGCCTTGCTGCAGCAGGCGGCCGCCACCGTGCCTGCCAGCCACCCGGTGCAGCTGGAACTCGACGAAGACTTGCCGGCCCGGCTGCGCTGCGACGTGCCCGGCATGGCCCTGTGCCTGAAGATACTGCTCGACAACGCCGTCAAGTTCAGCCCGCCCGGCAGCGCCATTACCTTGTCGGCCAGGCTGGTGCCCGAAGGCGGCGTGGCGCTGTGCGTGCGCGATGCGGGGTCCGGCTTGCGGGAAGAAGAACTGGCGCAGCTGTTCGAGAAAGGAAGCCGCGGAAGTCATGCGACGCATCCGGGCGCCGGGCTGGGCTTGTACATGGCGCGCGCCGTGGTGGACGTGCATGGCGGGAGCTTGCAGGGGCATAATCTGCCCGAAGGCGGGGCAGTTTTCCGGATTTGGCTGCCGCTTCCTGGCTAGACAAGGAAAAGCCTTGCTTCCGCTGAAGGCAACCGTGATAATTCCTTGACGTAAACCTATTGTGCCGTCCATCATGGTGCAGAAGTGAATGGCATGGTTTGCCCACGGTAGCTCACTAACGGAAGAATGGCGTTGCAATGACGAAAATACTGATCGTCGAAGACAATCTGGACTACGCCGAAGACATGGCGGAGTTTCTCGTTGAGCTCGAACACGAAGTTCATATCACCAGCTCCGCTGGCGGGATGTGGACGGCGTTGAGTCATGGCAATGTCGGCGTGGTCGTGCTGGACCTGGGCTTGCCCGATGAGGATGGCTTCAACGTCATCCCCCGCATGCGCCAGCTGTATCCGCAAATCGGCGTGCTGGTGCTGACGGGGCGTGTCGCTTTCGACAGCCGCATCCTGGGTCTGCGCCTGGGTGCCGACCACTATCTGACCAAGCCGATCAAATTCCCCGAACTGGCCGCTCACATCGAAGCGCTCGACCGCCGCGTCGGTCCGCAAGACCCCGTGCCCGAGCCGGGCAAGTGGACCTTGAAGGTAAGTGCTCGCCAACTTGAGCTGATGGGCGCCGTCATCGCCCTGACGGAAAAGGAATTCAATTTCCTGCATCTGCTGACCATCAACACCCGCCCCGTACCGCGCGACGTCATCGTGGCCGGCATGGGCGGCGAAGATCCCGATGCGGGCCGCCGGGTCGACATGCTCGTCTACCGCCTGCGCAAGAAAGCCAAGACGGGCCTGGGCCAGGACTTGCCGCTGCGCAGCGCGTATGGCGAGGGTTACAGCCTGTCGGCCAGCTTTAATTTGTCCTGACCGCCACAGGCGGTCCACATGAAACTGCGTTTCCTGCTTGGGCTGTTGCTGATCGTTGGGTTGTCTTGTGCTGCCCTGTGGCTGCGTCAGGAATGGAAAATCGACAGCTGTCTCGACAATGGTGGCCGCTGGAACTATTCCCTTGCCGTTTGCGACGGCGCATGAGGCGCATAAGTATCCTGTTTTGCAATTAAGGGACAGAGTAAGCCGTTTTTTTCAGTATATAAGATAAAACAGGGTCAGAGTCGCGTCTCGCGCGCACAAGTGTGTAAAATCAAGGCCTTAGCCTATTTTTACCGAGTCTTGCCATGGCCCGTTTGCCCCGTCTTATCATTCCCGCACTGCCCCATTACGTGATCCAGCGCGGCAGCAACCGCCAGCCCGTGTTCCAGGACGCGGCCGACTATGCGCAATTCCTCTCGTGGCTGAAAACGGGCGCGAAAATGTTCAAGGTGGCCATTCACGCCTACGTTTTATTGCCTGATCAGCTACATTTTTTGGCCACGCCCAGCGATGCGACGGGCCTGGGGCAGTTGATGCAGTGGCTGGGACGCTATTACGTGCCGTATTTCAACCAAAAATACGGCCGCGAAGGGGCGTTGTGGCAGGGACGCTACAAAACTTCCGTCATCGATCCCGACAATTTCTTCCTCACATGCTGCCGCTACCTCGAATGCGTGCCCGTGCAAACGGGCGTGGCAGCCCAGGCGCTCGACCATGCGTGGTCGAGCTATGCCCACCATGCCGGTGTCCGCCCCGACTCCGTCATCACCGACCATGCACTGTACTGGGCGCTGGGCAACACGCCGTTTGACCGCGAGGCGGCGTATCTGCGCCTGTTCGAGCAAGGCCTGGGCGGCAGCCAGATGAAAGTGGTGGAACAGGCTGTATTGAAGGGCTGGCCGCTGGGTTCCGAGCCGTTCAAGCAGGCGCTGGAGCAGAAAATGCAGCGCCAAGTGCTGCCAGCCAAGCGGGGCCGTCCCCGCAAAATCGTGGCCGTAGCGGACGTCAATTGAAACCCGTTCGCATTTAAAACAAAAAATGATTCCTTTCTGACGTTTTATTGAAATCGCTTTGACTGTGTCCCTATTAAATTTTCATGGCGACGGAATCGAATTTAATTCGACTCCGACCCTAATTGTTCTGGTTGAGTTTTTTGTTGCGTTGCACTACTCTAGTTTTTCGATAGTCATATGCAGCGGAGAAGCCCATGAAAGCGCAAGGCCTGTACGACCCAGCCAATGAACACGATGCCTGCGGCGTCGGTTTCGTCGCCCATATCAAGGGCAACAAGACCCATTCGATCGTCGAACAGGGTTTGCTGATACTGAAAAACCTCGATCACCGGGGCGCCGTGGGCGCCGACGCGCTGATGGGCGATGGCGCCGGCATCCTGATCCAGATTCCCGATCAGTACTACCGTGAAGAAATGGCCAAGCAGGGCGTGGAATTGCCGCCGCCTGGCGAATACGGCGTGGGCATGGTCTTCCTGCCGAAGGAACACGCGTCGCGCATCGCTTGCGAACAGGAAATCGAACGCGCCGTGCGCATCGAGGGACAAGTCGTGCTGGGCTGGCGCAACGTGCCCATCGATACGGACATGCCGATGTCGCCCACCGTGCGCGCCAAGGAGCCCGTCATCCGCCAGATTTTCATCGGCCGCGGCCCGGACATCATGGTCACCGACGCGCTCGAGCGCAAACTGTATGTGATCCGCAAATCGTCGGGTCACGCCATCCAGGCCTTGAAACTGCTGCACGGCAAGGAATTCTTCGTGCCGTCAATGTCGGCCCGTACTATTGTGTACAAGGGCTTGCTGCTGGCCGACCAGGTGGGCGTGTACTACAAGGACTTGCAGGACGCGCGTTGCATCTCGGCCCTGGCCCTCGTCCACCAGCGTTTCTCGACGAATACCTTCCCGGAATGGCCGCTGGCCCACCCCTACCGCTTGATTGCGCACAATGGCGAGATCAACACCGTCAAAGGCAACTTCAACTGGATGCGCGCGCGCGAAGGCGTCATGAAGTCGGCCGTGCTGGGCGACGACCTGCAAAAGCTGTTCCCCCTGATCTATGAAGGCCAGTCCGACACGGCGTGCTTCGACAATGCGCTGGAACTGCTGTTGATGGCCGGCTACCCGATCGCCCAGGCGATGATGATGATGATTCCGGAAGCGTGGGAAAACCACACGACGATGGATGACAACCGCCGCGCCTTCTACGAATACCACGCTGCCATGATGGAACCGTGGGACGGCCCGGCCGCCATGGCGTTCACGGACGGCCGCCACATCGGCGGCACCCTGGACCGCAACGGCTTGCGTCCGGCCCGCTACATCGTCACGGACGACGACCTGGTGGTGATGGCGTCGGAATCGGGCGTGCTGCCGATTCCCGAATCGAAGATCATCCAGAAATGGCGTTTGCAGCCTGGCAAAATGTTCCTGATCGACCTGGAAGCGGGCCGCATCATCGACGACCAGGAATTGAAAAACACCTACGCCAACGCCAAGCCCTATAAAGCGTGGATCAACTCCGTGCGCATCAAGCTCGACGAGATCAAGCTGGCCGAAGGCCAGGCAAAGCTGGACCGCGCGCAGGGCGAAAAAGCCCAGCCGTCCTTGCTCGACCGCCAGCAGGCGTTCGGCTACACGCAGGAAGACTTGAAATTCCTCATGGCGCCGATGGCTGTCGCCGGCGAAGAGGCGACGGGCTCGATGGGCAATGACTCGCCGCTGGCCGTCATGTCGAACAAGCTCAAACCGCTGTATAACTACTTCAAGCAGCTGTTCGCGCAAGTGACGAACCCGCCGATCGATCCGATCCGCGAAGCGATGGTGATGTCGCTCGTGTCCTTCATCGGCCCGAAACCGAACTTGCTCGATACGAATAACGTCAACCCGCCGATGCGCCTGGAAGTGGCGCAGCCCGTGCTGGGCTTTGACGACATGGCCCGTCTGCGCAACATCAGCGCCCACACGGGCGGCAAGTTCAAGTCCTACGAACTGGACATCTGCTACCCGCTGGCCTGGGGCAAGGAAGGCGTCGAAGCATGCCTGGCCTCGCTGTGCGCGGAAGCCGTCGACGCCGTGAAATCCGGCCACAATATCCTGATCGTCTCGGACCGCGCCATTTGCGCCGACCAGGTGGCGATCCCTGCGCTCTTGGCCACGTCCACCGTGCACCAGCACCTGGTGAGCAAGGGCTTGCGCGCTTCCACCGGCCTCGTCGTGGAAACGGGCTCGGCCCGCGAAACCCACCACTTCGCCTTGCTCGCTGGCTATGGCGCGGAAGCCGTCCACCCGTATCTGGCCATGGAAACCCTGGCCGACATGGCGCATGGCTTGCCAGGCGATTTGTCGGGCGACAAAGCCATCTATAACTACACCAAGGCTGTCGGCAAGGGCTTGATGAAGGTCATGTCGAAGATGGGTATTTCGACCTACATGTCCTATTGCGGCGCGCAAATCTTCGAAGCCATCGGCTTGAACAAATCGCTGGTCGACAAATACTTCAAGGGCACGGCGTCGAACGTGGAAGGTATCGGCGTGTTTGAAGTGGCGGAAGAAGCGCTGCGCCTGCACGCGCTGGCCTTCGGCAACGATCCCGTACTGTCCGACAAGCTCGACGCGGGCGGCGAGTACGCGTTCCGCGTGCGCGGCGAAGACCACATGTGGACGCCGGACGCGATTGCCAAGCTGCAGCATTCCACGCGCAGCAACAATTTTTCCAGCTATAAAGAGTACGCACAAATCATCAACGACCAGAGCCGTCGCCACCTGACCCTGCGCGGCCTGTTCGAGTTCAAGCTGGACCCGACCAAGGCGATCCCGCTCGATGAAGTGGAACCGGCCAAGGAAATCGTCAAGCGCTTTGCCACGGGCGCCATGTCGCTCGGTTCGATCAGCACGGAAGCGCACGCAACGCTTGCGGTGGCCATGAACCGCATCGGCGGCAAGTCGAACACGGGCGAGGGCGGCGAAGATCCGAACCGCTACACGCAGGAATTGAAGGGCATCCCGATCCGCCAGGGCGACACCATGGCGTCCATCGTGGGCGCCGAGCAGATCGTCGTCGATATTCCGCTGCAGGAAGGCGATTCCATGCGTTCGCGCATCAAGCAGGTGGCGTCCGGACGTTTCGGCGTCACGGCCGCCTACCTGAACTCGGCCGACCAGATCCAGATCAAGATGGCGCAAGGCGCGAAACCGGGCGAAGGCGGTCAGTTGCCGGGCCATAAAGTGTCGGAATACATCGCCAGCCTGCGCTTCTCCGTACCGGGCGTGGGCTTGATTTCGCCACCGCCGCACCATGACATCTATTCGATCGAAGACCTGGCGCAGCTGATCCATGACTTGAAGAACGCCAATCCGCGCGCCTCGATTTCCGTAAAACTGGTATCGGAAGTGGGCATCGGCACGGTGGCCGCCGGCGTCACCAAGGCGAAAGCCGACCACGTGGTCGTTGCCGGCCACGACGGCGGCACGGGCGCCTCGCCATTGTCGTCCGTGAAACATGCGGGTACGCCGTGGGAACTGGGCCTGGCCGAAACGCAACAAACCTTGGTGCTGAACGGCTTGCGCAGCCGCATCCGCGTGCAGGCCGACGGCCAGATGAAGACGGGCCGCGACGTGGTCATCGCCGCCCTGCTGGGCGCCGACGAGATCGGTTTCGCCACGGCGCCGCTGGTGGTCGAAGGCTGCATCATGATGCGCAAATGCCACTTGAACACCTGTCCGGTGGGCGTGGCCACGCAAGATCCGGTGCTGCGCGCCAAGTTCTCGGGCAAACCCGAGTATGTCGTCAATTACTTCTTCTTCGTTGCCGAAGAAGCCCGCCAATTGATGGCGCAGCTGGGCATCCGCACGTATGACGAACTGATCGGCCGTGTCGACTTGCTGGACAAATCGAAGGCGATTTCGCACTGGAAGGCGCAGGGCCTGGACTTCTCGGCCATCTTCCACAAGCCGGAAACACCAAGCGGCCAAGCCTGCCGCCACGTGGAGTTCCAGGACCATGCGCTGGAAAAAGCGCTCGATCACAAGCTGATCGCGCAAGCGCGCGCGGCGCTGGAAAAGGGCGAGCGCGTCTCGTTCATCTCGCCCGTACGCAACCTGAACCGCACGGTGGGTACCATGCTGTCCGGCGAAGTGGCGAAGAAATACGGCCATGCCGGCTTGCCGGATGACACCATCCATATCCAGTTGCAAGGCACGGCGGGTCAGTCGGCCTGCGCCTTCCTGGCGCACGGCATCACGATCGACCTGGTGGGTGAAGGCAACGATTACGTGGGCAAGGGCTTGTCGGGCGGACGCATCATCGTGCGGCCCAATACCGAGTTCCGCGGCTGGGCCGTGGACAACATCATCATCGGCAACACGGTGCTGTACGGCGCCATCGCCGGCGAAGCTTTCTTCAATGGCGTGGCTGGTGAACGCTTTGCCGTGCGCAACTCGGGCGCCACCACGGTGGTCGAGGGCCTGGGCGACCATGGCTGCGAATACATGACGGGCGGCACGGTAGTGGTGCTGGGCAACACGGGACGCAACTTTGCGGCCGGCATGTCGGGCGGCATCGCCTATGTGTATGACCCGGCCGGCGACTTTGCCAGCAAGTGCAACACGGCCATGGTCAGCCTGGACAAGGTCGTGTCGGCAGCGGAACAGCATGTCGACCGCGACGCCTGGCATACGCAGCACCGCGATGGCGTGCCGGAAGCGGATGAGGTCATCCTGAAGCGCCTGATCGAGCGTCATTTCAAGCACACGGGCAGCACCCGCGCCCGCGTCTTGCTGGACGACTGGGCGGCGGCGCGCGGCAAGTTCGTGAAGGTCTTCCCGAACGAGTACAAGCGCGCGCTGATTGAAATGGCAGCTGACGCCGCCATGGAAGTCCAAGCCGTCGCCGCCTGAGCCAGCCAAGCTCATTGCCTAATGAATGACCAGGGAGCGGCCCGGCCGCTCCCCGCCAGCCAAATACAAAGGAACTATCGTGGGTAAAATTACCGGCTTCATGGAATTCAAGCGCCAGGACGAACACTATCTGGAGCCTGCCGCGCGCCTGAAGAACTACAAGGAATTCGTCTTGCACCTGTCGGACGCGCAAGCGACCGTGCAAGGCGCGCGCTGCATGGATTGCGGCATCCCCTTCTGCACCACGGGTTGCCCCGTGAATAACATCATTCCCGACTGGAATGACCTGGTGTACCGCGGTAACTACCGCGAAGCGCTCGACGTCTTGCATTCGACGAATAACTTCCCGGAATTTACGGGCCGCATCTGCCCGGCGCCGTGCGAATCGGCCTGCACCCTGGGCATTCATGAAGATCCGGTCGGCATCAAGTCGATCGAGCATAAAATCATCGACATGGGCTGGGAGCACGGCTGGGTCACGCCGCAGCCGGCAGGTTTTAGTACGGGCAAGAAAGTGGCCATCGTCGGTTCCGGCCCCGCCGGCCTGGCGGCGGCGCAGCAGCTGGCACGCGCCGGCCATGCCGTCACCGTGTTTGAAAAGAGCGACCGGGTCGGCGGCTTGCTGCGTTACGGCATCCCCGACTTCAAGATGGAAAAGTCGCACATCGACCTGCGCGTGAAACAGATGGAAGCCGAAGGTGTCGTCTTCCGCACCAGCGTGCTGGTCGGCAAGGATTTCCCGGCCCACGTGAATAACTGGGCCAAGGAAACCATTTTCCCGGAAGACCTGGAAAAAGAATTCGACGCCGTCATCATGGCCGGCGGCGCCGAGCAGCCGCGCGACTTGCCCGTGCCGGGCCGCGAGCTGAAAGGCGTGCATTTCGCCATGGATTTCCTGCCGCTGCAAAACAAGGTCAACGCGGGCGACAAGCTCAAGGACCAGATCAAGGCGACGGGCAAGCACGTGGTGGTGATCGGCGGCGGCGACACGGGTTCCGACTGCGTCGGCACCTCGAACCGCCATGGCGCCGCCTCGGTGGCTCAGTTCGAACTGATGCCGCAGCCGCCGGAACAGGAAAACAAGCCGCTCGTCTGGCCGTACTGGCCGACCAAGCTGCGCACCTCGTCTTCGCACGAAGAAGGCTGCGAGCGCGACTGGGCCGTGGCTACCAAGCGTTTCGAAGGCAAGGGCGGCAAGGTGGAAAAGCTGATCGCCTGCAGAGTCGAGTGGAAAGACGGCAAGATGAGCGAAGTGCCGAACTCGGAATTCGAGATGAAGGCGGACCTGGTCTTCCTGGCCATGGGCTTTGTTTCACCAGTACAACAAGTGCTGGAAGCGTTCGGCGTCGATACGGATGCGCGCGGCAATGTCAAGGCGACAACGGATGGCGCCGCCTGCTACCAGACCTCGGTGCCGAAAGTCTTTGCCGCCGGCGACATGCGCCGTGGCCAGTCGCTGGTGGTCTGGGCCATCCGCGAAGGGCGCCAGTGCGCGCGCGCCGTCGATGAGTTCCTGATGGGCGCATCGCTGCTGCCGCGCTAAAAAAACGAGCAATTGTCCGTTTTTTTGACAGGGCCACGGCGCGGATCGCGACGTGGCCCTTGTTATTTTTAGTTATCAAGTCAACAGCCATGCATGCCATCGGGCAGGGACGCGATGTGGCGGCCGAATTTCCACTACAATATCTGACTTTCGATTCATTAGTGTTGTATTCTTCCCCTTTCCGGGGCTGTCCCAAGGGGTGTCTCAGCAGAGGTTGGCGTTTCTGCACTACAATACGCCATTAAAATAGTGAGCTTCGTCGTGCCAAATCTTGTTGAGATCCGTGATTTACACTTTGCCTATGGAGAACGTTCGATTTTATCGGGCCTTCAAATGGATTTCCCACGTGGAAAAGTTGTGGCCGTCATGGGTGGCTCCGGCAGTGGCAAGACGACCGTACTGCGCCTGATCGGCGGGCAGCTGCGCCCCAGTTCCGGTTCCGTGAATGTGGACGGCCAGATCGTGCATACGCTGGGGACCGACGAGTTATACCAGCTGCGCCGCAAGATGGGCATGCTGTTCCAGCACGGCGCGCTGTTTACGGACTTGACGGCGTTCGAGAACGTGGCGTTCCCTCTGCGCGAACACACGGACTTGAATGAAGAGCTGATCCGCACCCTGGTGCTGATGAAGCTGCACGCCGTGGGCTTGCGCAATGCGGCGCAATTGAAGCCGGCCGAAATCTCGGGCGGCATGGGCCGCCGCGTCGCGCTGGCGCGCGCCATCGCGCTCGACCCCGAACTGATCATGTACGACGAGCCGTTCGCCGGCCTGGACCCGATTTCCATGGGCGTGACGGCCAATTTGATCCGCAATTTGAACGATGCGCTGGGCTCCACGTCTATCCTGGTATCGCACGATGTGAAGGAGTGTTTCGCCATCGCTGATTACGTCTATTTTCTGTCATCGGGCAAGATCGTGGCGCACGGCACGCCGGCCGAGATGGCCGTGTCGATGCATCCCTACGTCAAGCAGTTCGTCAATGCCGAGGCCGATGGCCCCGTGCCCTTCCATTATCCGGGCAAGTCGCTGGCCGACGACCTGGGTCTGCAGGCGGGGGGCGGCCGATGATCGCGCGTTTCCTGGCGTCGATCGGAGCGTGGTTGCGTCGTTCGGTACAAGACCTCGGCTTTGCCGTGCGTTCGTTTTTTATCATCATCGCCTCGTCGGGCGGCCTGTGGCGCCGTCCGCGCCTGGTGATTGAGCAACTGTTTTTTATCGGCAACCGCTCGCTGGTGATTACCGCCGTCTCCGGCCTGTTCGTCGGCATGGTGCTGGGTTTGCAAGGCTATTACACCTTGACCACGTATGGCGCCGAGCAGTCGCTGGGCTTGCTGGTGGCGCTGTCGTTGACGCGCGAACTGGGCCCCGTCGTGACGGCGCTGCTGTTCGCCGGCCGTGCCGGCACGTCGCTGACGGCGGAAATCGGCCTGATGAAGGCGGGCGAGCAATTGTCGGCCATGGAAATGATGGCCGTGAACCCGATCCAGCGCGTGCTGGCGCCCCGTTTCTGGGCCGGCGTGATCGCCATGCCGATTCTGGGCGCGATCTTCACGGCCGTCGGCATCGTCGGCAGCTACCTGGTCGGCGTGGTGCTGATCGGTGTCGATGAAGGCTCGTTCTGGTCGCAGATGCAAGGCGGCGTGGATGTCTGGAAAGAAGTGGGCAACGGCACCATCAAGAGCCTGGTGTTCGGCATCGCGGTGACGTTCATCGCGCTGTTCCAGGGTTATCAGGCACAGCCGACGCCGGAAGACGTGTCCGGCGCGACTACGCGCACGGTGGTCATTTCGTCGTTGATGGTGTGGTGGCTCGATTTCATGATGACGGCTTTGATGTTTAGCAAGTAATTGCCCATAGGCGAAAAAATTATCGGCCTGGGCAGTGTTCTGCGCAGGTGGCGGCAAGTAAAAATTATTTAGGATTGTTTATGCAACGTAAATCTTTGGATGTCTGGGTCGGCTTGTTCGTCTTGCTGGGTGTGGCGGCATTGATGTTTCTGGCGCTCAAGGCCGGCAATATGAGCTCGCTGTCTTTCAGCAAGACGTATACCATTAGTGCCAAGTTCGACAATATTGGCGGCCTCAAGCCGCAGGCGCCCGTCAAGGGCGCTGGCGTGGTGGTGGGCCGGGTCTCGGAAATCGTCTTTGACGACAAGACTTACCAGGCGCTGGTGAAACTCGACATCGAAGATGGCTACAAATTTCCGAAAGACAGCTCGGCCAAGATTTTGACGGCCGGTTTGCTGGGAGAGCAATATATCGGCCTGGAAGCAGGCGGCGATCTGGCGAACCTGGCAGAGGGCGACAAGATCGCCCGTACTCAATCGGCCACAGTGCTGGAAGACCTGATCAATCAGTTCATCTACAGCAAGGCAGCGGAAGGAAAGGACAGCAAATGAGCGAGTCGACCAAACAATCCCAAGGCAGCCTGGCGCGTATCGGCCTGGCCTTGGCCATCGCCGCCAGCGTGAGTGCTTGCGCCACCGGCACCAATCCGCGCGACCCGCTGGAAGGGTATAACCGCGCGATGTTCAAGTTCAACGACACCGTCGACCAGGTGGCCTTGAAGCCAGTCGCCACGGCCTACAAGAAGGTGACGCCATCGTTCGTGCAAACGGGCGTGGGCAACTTCTTCGGCAACTTGTCCGATGTGTGGAGCGCCGTGAACAACTTGCTGCAAGGCAAGGGTGAGGCGGGCTTGCAAGACGTCGTGCGCGTCAGCATGAACTCGACTTTCGGTATCTTCGGCCTGATCGACATCGCCTCGCAGGCCGGCATTCCGAAGCATAACGAAGATTTTGGCCAGACCCTGGGCTGGTATGGCGTCCAGTCGGGTCCGTACGTGATGCTGCCGCTGCTGGGCCCGTCGACCGTGCGCGACACGGCGGCCCTGCCGCTCGATATCGCAGGCGACCCATGGCGCTACAAGGATCCGGTCAATGTGCGCAATATCGGCACCGTGACGCGCGTGGTCGACAAGCGCGCCGCGCTGCTCGACGCGACCAATTTGATGGAAGCGGCCGCGCTGGACCGTTATGAATTCATCCGCGACGGTTTCCTGCAGGCGCGCGAAAGCAAGGTTTTCGATGGCGATACGGACCGCCGCGACCGTAAAGTGCCAAAAAACGACACCAGCGATTACGAGCCGGAGTACGAGGCAAAACCGCAGCCTGCCAATGACGCGCCTGCGGCAACGGCCGCCGCTGTGCTGGCGCCTGCGGATCTCGTAACATCTGGTAGCAATACCGTTGCTTCCGAGGCAAAGCCGCAGGAGTAAACTGGACGCAAGAACACCACGGCTGCGATCAACGCCAGCCGGTGCATAGCAACACCATGAAAGGTAAAACCATGAAATTGATGAAACAACTGCTGGCGATGGCCACAATCGCCTTTGCCACCGCCGCCCAGGCCGCCCCTGCTGTCGAAGCGCCGGACGTCCTGGTCAAACGCATCAGCCAGGACGTGATCGACACGGCCAAGGCCGACAAGGGCATCCAGGCTGGCGACATCAAGCGCGTCACCGAACTGGTGGAAAGCAAGATCTTGCCGTATGTGGATTTCCAGCGCATGACGTCGCTGGCAGCCGGCCGCCACTGGCGCGACGCCACGCCCGACCAGCAAAAGCAGCTGGCTGCGGAATTCCGTACCCTGCTGATCTACACGTACTCGGGCGCCCTGTCTCAGATCAAGAACGAAACGGTGGAATTCAAGCCGCTGCGCGCCGACCCGGCCGACACGGAAGTGGAAGTGCGTTCGCAGGTGAACGTGGCGCGCGGCGAACCCGTGCCCCTGAACTACCGCGTGGCGAAAACCCCGTCCGGCTGGAAGATCTATGACATCAACGTGCTGGGTGCGTGGCTGGTGGAAACGTACAAAAGCAGCTTTGCCAGCGAGATCAGCAAGGGCGGCATCGATGGCCTGATCAAGACCTTGCAGGCAAAAAACAAGGCCCTGGCCAGCCGTCCCGCTGCCAAAGCCAAATAATCGGCTATCATATAGCTCCTGACCCAGCTCCAGACCAGCGCAGCCCGACGCCATGCCCGACTCTCTCGACACCTTGCAGTCCCTGACTTCCCTGACCGTGCACAATGCCACTTCGGCATTGGAGCAGGGTCTGGACGCCATCCGCTCGGGTCAGACGAAGTTCGACTTGCGCAACGTCAAGGCCGTCGATTCGGCCGCCGTTTCCGTCATGCTGACGTGGCAGCGCGCCGCGCAGGACGCCGGCGCCGTGCTGGAGCTGAAAAACCTGCCGAACAACCTGAAAAACCTCACCAAGCTGTATGGCGTCTGCTCGCTCGTCTCGAGCACCTTGAGCGCCGACGACTGCGGCAGCGCCGGCGGCCACGCCGAACGCAGCCCGTCCGACCTGCATCATCATTGATCCTGTCCCACTCCCCGCATCAGCAGTAGCTTTCAAGCCGGCAGGCCAGCAGCGTCGCCGGATTGATCTCCAAGTGTTCCACGAATTTTCCAACTATAATTGACTGTTGCGCCGTCCTCGCCTGAAGGTGGCGCCCTGCACCGGCCTGCCGGCCTGGATGTCTCCGGCAACTGGCGCATCACACCAGACGCATTACACTTGAAACAAGCACATGACCGCAATTCAAATAACGAATGTAGAAAAGAGCTATAAATCGCTCAAGGCGCTGGGCGGCGTGTCGCTGGCCATCGAAGAAGGCGAGTTTTTCGGCCTGCTCGGTCCCAACGGCGCCGGCAAGACCACCCTCATTTCCATCATCGCCGGCCTGATACGCCCCGACGCGGGCACCGTCAAGATCCATGGCCACGACGTGGTCAAGGACTTCCGCAACGCGCGCCGCAACTTGGGCGTGGTGCCGCAGGAACTGGTGTTCGATCCGTTTTTCACCGTGCGCGAAACCCTGCGCCTGCAGTCCGGTTACTTCGGCCTGCCGAACAACGACAAGTGGATCGACGAGGTCATGGAAAACCTCGACCTGACCGGCAAGGCTGACACGAACATGCGCGCCCTGTCCGGCGGCATGAAGCGCCGCGTGCTCGTGGCGCAGGCGCTGGTGCACAAGCCGCCCGTCATCGTGCTCGATGAACCGACGGCCGGCGTCGACGTGGAACTGCGTCAGACCTTGTGGAAGTTCATCTCGCGCCTGAACCGCGAAGGCGGCCACACGGTCGTCTTGACCACGCACTACCTGGAAGAGGCGCAAGCCATGTGCCAGCGCGTGGCCATGCTGAAGACGGGCAAGGTGGTGGCGCTCGACACCATGTCGGCCCTGATCCGCCGCATCGCCGGCTCGCAGCTGCAGGTGCACCTGAAAAACGGCAGCCTGCCGGACGACCTGCGGCACCTGGTGCTGCATGCGGAAGAACAGCAGGCGCCGAACAAGTTCAGCTTGCGCGTCAACGAATACAGCGAAGTCGAGAAAATCCTCGCCTGCCTGCGCGAAGCGGGTGCCGAGATCGATGAAATGCAATTGCAACAAGCCGACCTGGAAGATATCTTCTTGCAGATCATGGATAAAGGTACCGTATGATTTCGACAGGATTTCGCACCCTCGTCTACAAAGAGACGCTGCGCTTCTGGAAAGTGGCGACGCAAACCGTGGCCGCGCCCGTGCTCACGTCGATGCTGTACCTGCTGGTGTTCGGCCATGTGCTCGACGGCCGCGTGGAGCCGAGCCCCGGCGTCAGCTACACGGCCTTTCTGATTCCCGGCCTAGTGATGATGAGCGTGCTGCAAAACGCGTTTGCCAATTCCTCGTCCTCGCTGATCCAGTCGAAGATCACGGGCAACCTGGTGTTCGTGCTGCTGACGCCCCTGTCGCACTGGGAAATCTTCTCGGCGTATGTGCTCGCTTCCGTCGCGCGCGGCCTGGCCGTGGGCTTTGGCGTGTTCGCCATCACCTGCTGGTTTGCCGACCTGTCGTTTGTCGCGCCGCTGTGGATCGTTGTCTTCGCGTTTCTCGGCGCCGCCATGCTGGGCACCATGGGCTTGATCGCCGGCATCTGGGCCGAAAAATTCGACCAGCTGGCCGCCTTCCAGAACTTCCTGATCATGCCGGCCACCTTTTTGTCGGGCGTGTTCTATTCGATCCACTCGCTCCCCGCCTTCTGGCAGACGGTGTCGCATCTGAACCCCTTCTTCTACATGATCGACGGCTTCCGCTACGGCTTCTTCGGCGTGTCCGACGTCAGCCCGTGGCTCAGCCTTTCCATCGTCGCCGGCTTCCTCGTGATCCTGGCGCTGGCGTCGATCCGCCTGCTGAAGAGCGGTTACCGATTGCGCCACTAACTGCGGCACCTCACATCACTACATTATTCAATATCAAGGACTTATCGTGACCACCACTCCAGAACTGATCCACGGCTATCTGTCGGCCGGCCTCGAATGCACGCACCTCGAAGTGGAGGGCGATGGCCAGCACTTCCAGGCCGTGATCGTCTCGCCCGCGTTTGCCGGCAAGCGCCTGATCGCCCGCCACCAGATCGTCTACGCGGCGCTGGGCGACCGCATGCGCGAGGAAATCCACGCGCTGTCGATGAAAACCCTGACACCTGAAGAATTCCAAGGATAAGCACATGGACAAGCTCCTCATCAACGGCGGCAACCGCCTGAACGGCGACATCGCCATCTCCGGCGCGAAAAACGCCGCCCTGCCCATCCTGTGCGCGGGCCTGCTGACCGCGGGCGACCTGGACCTGACCAACGTGCCGCATCTGCACGACGTGGCCACGATGCTGAAACTGCTGGGCCAGACTGGCCTGAAAGTGCAACAGGACGGCGACCGCGTGGTCCTCAACGGCAGCGCCATCGACACCCTGGAAGCGCCGTATGAACTGGTGAAAACCATGCGCGCCTCGATCCTCGTGCTCGGTCCCATGCTGGCGCGCTTCGGCGAAGCCAAGGTCTCGCTGCCGGGCGGCTGCGCCATCGGTTCGCGTCCCGTCGACCAGCACATCAAGGGCCTGGAAGCGCTGGGCGCCGAGATCCGCATCGAAGCGGGCTACATCTACGCCAAGTGCGCCAAGCTCAAAGGCGCGCGCATCGTCACCGACATGATCACCGTCACCGGCACCGAGAACCTGCTGATGGCCGCGACCCTGGCCGAAGGCGAGACCATCCTGGAAAACGCCGCCTGCGAACCGGAAGTGACGGACCTGGCCCACCTGCTGGTGGCCATGGGCGCGAAGATCGACGGCATCGGCACCAGCCGCCTGGTGATCCAGGGCGTGGACGCCTTGCACGGCGCCTCGCACGCGGTGATCGCCGACCGTATCGAAACGGGTACCTTCCTGTGCGCCGTGGCGGCCACCGGCGGCGATATCACCCTGCGCAACGTGCGCACCGATATCCTCGACTCTGCGCTCGACAAGCTGCGCGCCATGGGCCTGACGATGACCTTCGGCGCCGACTGGATCCGCGCCGAGATGTCGGCCCGTCCGAACCCCGTCAGCTTCCGCACGACGGAATACCCGGGCTTCCCGACTGACATGCAGGCGCAGTTCATGGCGGTGAACACCATCGCGAATGGCGCCAGCCGCGTCACCGAGACGATTTTCGAAAACCGCTTCATGCACGTGCAGGAAATGAATCGCCTGGGCGCCGACATCACCATCGAGGGCAACACGGCCATCATCGCCGGCGTCAAGCAGCTGCGCGGCGCGCCCGTGATGGCGACCGACTTGCGCGCTTCGGCGTCGCTGGTGATCGCGGCCCTGGCCGCCGATGGCGAAACCCTGATCGACCGCATCTATCACCTCGACCGCGGCTACGACCGCATGGAAGTGAAACTGTCGGCCGTCGGCGCGAACATCGTACGCATCAAATAACAAGGAACGAGCATGAACGGATCGAACAACGGTGACAGCTCCCAGCTGATCTTGGCGCTGTCGAAAGGCCGCATTTTTGAGGACACCATGCCGCTGCTGGAGGCGGCCGGCATCAAGGTGCTGGAAAACCCGGAAACCTCGCGCAAGCTGATCTTGGCCACCAACGATCCGAACGTGCGCGTCATCATCGTGCGCGCCAGCGACGTGCCGACCTACGTGCAGTACGGCGCGGCCGATTTCGGCGTGGCGGGCAAGGATGTCTTGCTCGAACACGGCGGCGAAGGCCTGTACCAGCCGATCGACCTGAATATCGCCGCCTGCCGCATGTCGGTGGCGGTGCAGGCCGGTTTTGACTACGAAAAGGCCGTGCACCAGGGCGCGCGCTTGCGCGTGGCCACCAAGTTCGTGCACACGGCGCGCGAGCACTTCGCCGCCAAGGGCGTGCACGTCGACCTGATCAAGCTGTATGGCTCGATGGAGCTGGCGCCTTTGGTCGGTTTGTCCGACGCCATCGTCGACCTGGTCAGCACGGGCAGCACCCTGCGCGCGAACAACCTCGTCGAGGTCGAGCACATCATGGAAATTTCGTCGCGCCTGGTGGTCAACCAGGCTGCGCTCAAGCTCAAGCGCGAGCGCTTGCAGCCGATTATCGAGGCGTTTGAACGCGCTTCGCAAGCCTAGACATTCAGTAGCAGAAAGCCGATTATGCCGATACAGATACGCAAGCTCGATTCAAGCCAGGATGGTTTCCAACAATCGCTCGACACCTTGCTGGCGTTCGAGGAGGGGACCGATGCGGCGATTGAAACGTCGGTCGCAAAAATCCTGGCCGACGTGAAAACGCGCGGCGACGCCGCCGTACTGGAATACACCAACCGTTTCGACCGCATCCCGCATGGCGGCGCGGCGGAAATGGCGGCCTTCGATATTTCGCAGGCCGAATTGCAGGCGGCCCTGAACGGCTTGCCGTCGGCCCAGCGCGAGGCGCTGCAGATCGCCGCCCAGCGCATCCGCGCCTTCCACGAACGCCAGCGCGAAGAACTGCGCGGCTTTACCTACACCGAGCCCGATGGCACGGTGCTGGGCCAGAAGATCACGCCGCTGGACCGGGTCGGCATCTACGTCCCGGGCGGCAAGGCAGCGTATCCGTCGTCCGTGCTGATGAACGCGATTCCCGCGCACGTGGCGGGCGTGAGCGAGATCATCATGGTGGTGCCGACGCCCGATGGCGTGAAAAACCAGATGGTGCTGGCCGCCGCCGCGATCGCCGGCGTGACGCGCGTGATCACCATCGGCGGCGCGCAAGCCGTCGGCGCGCTGGCGTATGGCACGCAGACGATCGCCGCCGTGGACAAGATCGTCGGTCCCGGCAACGCTTATGTGGCGGCCGCCAAGCGCCGCGTGTTCGGCATCGTCGGCATCGACATGATTGCCGGGCCTTCCGAAATCCTCGTGCTGTGCGATGGCACGACGGATCCGGACTGGGTGGCCATGGACCTGTTTTCGCAGGCCGAGCACGACGAACTGGCGCAAGCGATTCTGCTGTGCCCGGACGCCGATTACATCGCCAAAGTCGAAGAGAGCATCGCCAAGCTGCTGCCGACGATGCCGCGCCAGGCCACCATCAGCACCTCGCTGGCGGACCGCGGCGCCCTGATCAAGGTGCGCAGCATGGCAGAGGCCTGTGAAATAGCCAATTCCATCGCCGCGGAACACCTGGAAATCTCGGCGGAAAACCCGCAGCAGTGGGCCGAGCAGATCCGCCATGCGGGCGCCATGTTCCTCGGCCGCTTCTCGTCCGAATCGCTGGGCGACTATTGCTGCGGTCCCAATCACGTGCTGCCGACGTCGCGCACGGCGCGCTTTTCGTCGCCGCTGGGCGTGTACGACTTCCAGAAACGCTCGTCCATCATCTACGTGAGCGAAGCGGGCGCGCAAACCCTGGGCCGTGTCGCCGCCACGCTGGCGTACGGCGAAGGCTTGCAGGCGCACGCGCGCAGCGCCGAACTGCGCCTGAAGCCGCAGCCATGACGAAGTTGGCGGAGCAGCCGGACTGGGTCAACCGGGTCTATTGCGAAGATGCGCTGGCGGGGCTGGCGCGCATTCCCGATGGCTCGGTGGACCTGATCCTGACGGATCCGCCGTACAACCTGGGCAAGGATTACGGCAATGCCTCGGACCAGCAGTCGGTGGCCGACTACCTGCGCTGGACGGAAGAGTGGATCGATGCGGCGCTGCCCAAGCTGAAGGCCAACGGCAGCCTGTATATCTTCTTGACCTGGCGCTATTCGCCGGAGATCTTCGTCATGCTGAAACAGCGCATGGCGATGATGAATGAAATCATCTGGGACCGCCGCGTGCCTTCCATGGGCGGCAGCGTGCGCAGCTTTTCATCGGTGCACGACACCATCGGCTTCTTCGTCAAGCGCAAGGATTACTACTTCGACCTTGACGCGGTGCGCATTGCCTACGACGCGGCCACCAAGAAAGCCCGTTCGCGCTCGATCTTCATCGGCGCCAAATGGCTGGAAGTGGGCTACAACCCGAAAGACTTGTGGAGCGTATCGCGCCTGCACAAGGAACACCCGGAACGGGCCGACCACCCGACGCAAAAGCCGCTCGAAATCATCGAGCGCATGGTCAAGGCGTCATGCCCGCCCGGCGGCGTGGTGCTCGACCTGTTCATGGGCAGCGGTACCACGGCCCTGGCGGCAAAGCGCTGCGGGCGCGATTTCGTCGGCTTTGAATTGAACGCCGACTATTGCGCCATCATCGAACAGCGTCTGGCGGCGCTGACGCAGGAACTGGCCGAACCGGCCACATTGGCCGTGCCGAAGGCTGCCAAGGCGGCAGCGAAAAAGCCGGTGGCGGCCAAAAAGCTTGCCGTCGTGAAGAAACCGCCCGCCGTGAAAAAAGCGCCGGCCCGCAAGGCGCGCAGCGTCGCCGTGCCGGAAGACGTCGTCATTTAGTCTCCATTTAATTCCATCAGGAGTGTTTGCAGCATGTCTTTCCTCGATCAGTTAATCAGCAACACCGTGCGCGCCGATGTGCGGGCCGTCAAAAGCTACCAGGTCGCCGATGCCAGCGGTTACATCAAACTCGATGCGATGGAAAACCCGTATCCGCTGCCGCCGCATCTGCGCGAGGAACTGGGCGCGCGCCTGGCCGGCGTGGTGCTGAACCGCTATCCGCCGTCGTACGCCAGCCTGCAGGCGGCCATTTGCGCCAAGCTGGGCGTGCCCGCCGGCTACGATGTCATGCTGGGCAACGGTTCCGATGAACTCATTTCCATCCTGGCCATGGCCTGCGCCCATCAGGAGCCAGGCAAGCGCGCCGTGCTGCTGGCGCCCGTGCCCGCCTTTGTCATGTATGCGCGCTCGGCGCAGTTTGCCGGCATGGATTTCGTCGGCGTACCCTTGTTGCCGGACTTCAGCCTGGATATGCCGGCCATGCTGGCGGCCATTGAAGAACACCGCCCGGCGCTGGTCTTCCTCGCGTATCCGAACAACCCGACGGGCAACCTGTTTGCCAGCGCCGACATCGAGCGCATCCTGGCGGCCCTCGGCGACACGGGCATCGCCGTCGTCGACGAAGCGTATGAGCCGTTCGCGCAGCACAGTTTCATGGGCCGCCTGCCCGAGTTCGAGAACCTGGTGGTGATGCGCACCGTGTCGAAACTGGGCCTGGCCGGCATCCGCCTTGGCTATATGTCGGCCGCGCCGGCCCTGCTGGCGCAATTCGAGAAAGTGCGCCCGCCGTACAATGTGAATGTACTGACGCAGGCGGCGGCCGAATTCGCGCTCGATCACATCGACGTGTTGAATGCCCAGGCGGCCTTGCTCAACAGCGCGCGCGACGCGCTGGCGCTGCGCCTGGCGCAGCTGCCCGGCGTGACGGTATTTCCCTCGAAGGCAAATTTTCTTCTGATTCGTGTGGCTGATTCCGACGATGTTTGCGCAAAACTGCTTGCCCGCAGGGTTTTAATTAAAAATATGAGTAAAATGCATGCTGCGCTGGCCAATTGCCTGCGCATCAGCGTCAGCACCCCGGAAGAAAATTCCCTTTTTTACGATGCCTTCAAGGCATCCCTCGTTTAGCCTACCGCCAGAGCCTCCCATGAACCGCACCGCAGAAATCACGCGCAACACCAATGAGACGCAAGTTCGCGTCGCCCTCAACCTGGACGGCACGGGCCAGCAAAAGCTCAATACCGGCGTGCCCTTCCTCGACCATATGCTGGACCAGATCGCCCGCCACGGCTTGATCGATCTCGATATCGAAGCGACGGGCGACGTGCATATCGACAACCACCATACGGTGGAAGACGTGGGCATCACCCTGGGCATGGCCGTGGCCAAGGCCATCGGCGACAAGAAGGGCATCCGCCGCTACGGCCACGCGTACGTGCCGCTGGACGAGGCGCTGTCGCGCGTGGTGCTCGATTTCTCGGGCCGCCCTGGCATCGAATACCACATCCCGTTTACGCGCGCCATGATCGCCGGTTTCGACGTCGACCTGACCCTGGAATTTTTCCGCGGCTTCGTCAACCATGCGGGCGTGACCTTGCATATCGACAACCTGCGCGGCACGAATGCCCACCATCAATGCGAAACCGTGTTCAAGGCCTTTGGCCGCGCGCTGCGCATGGCTGCCGAGCTCGACGAGCGCGCGGCCGGCATCATTCCATCGACCAAGGGCAGCCTGTAAGCGCCCGCGAACCACTGTAGATTCCGAGATCAAACATGAATAAAATTGTGGTGGTGGATTACGGCATGGGCAATTTGCGCTCGGTGGCGCAAGCGTTGCGCGCCGTGGCGCCCGAAGCCGACGTGCGCATTTCCGGATTGGCGCAAGACATCGACAGCGCCGACCGCATCGTCTTGCCTGGCCAGGGCGCCATGCCCGACTGCATGCGCAGCCTGCGCGAATCGGGCGTGCTCGAAGCGCTGCTGCGCGCCGCCGACAGCAAGCCCGTGCTGGGCGTGTGCATCGGCGAGCAGATGCTGTTCGACGGCAGCGAAGAGGGCGATGCGGCCGGTTTGGGTTTGCTGCCAGGCAAAGTCGTGCGCTTCCAGCTCGACGGCCAGGTGCAGGAAGACGGCTCGCGCTTCAAGGTGCCGCAAATGGGCTGGAACCAAGTGTGGCAAACGGCGTCCCATGTCATGTGGGATGGTATCGACGATAACGCGTATTTTTACTTTGTGCACAGCTATTTTGCTCAACCTCAAGAGGCGTTGCACACGGTGGGCGAGACTGTCTATGGTGCGCCGTTCGCTTGCGCCGTCGCCCGTGATAATATTTTCGCCACACAGTTCCATCCTGAAAAAAGTGCTGCCGCTGGCTTGCAGCTGTACAAGAATTTCGTTCACTGGCAACCTTAACGTTAGCTATCCGGCTTTTTTTCGCTTCCCACTCACTCTGATACCACACTGACCATGCTGCTCATTCCCGCCATCGACCTGAAAGACGGTCACTGCGTACGCCTGAAACAAGGCGATATGGAACTTGCCACCGTATTTTCCGAAGACCCGGCCGACATGGCCCGCCATTGGCTGATGCAAGGCGCGCGCCGGCTGCACCTGGTCGACCTGAACGGCGCTTTTGCCGGCAAGCCGAAGAACGAAGGCGCCGTCAAGGCCATCCTGAAGGCCGTGCAAGATTTCGCCGTGGAAAACGACATCGAGGAAATCCCCGTGCAGCTGGGCGGCGGCATCCGCGACCTCGACACCATCGAGCGTTACCTCGACGCCGGCATCACCTACATCATCATTGGCACGGCGGCCGTGAAAAGCCCCGGCTTCCTGCACGACGCCTGCAGCGCCTTCCCGGGCCACATCATCGTCGGCCTCGATGCCAAGGATGGCAAGGTGGCAACGGATGGCTGGAGCAAGATGTCGGGCCACGAAGTGATAGACCTGGCGAAAAAATTCGAAGCCTACGGCGTCGAATCGATCATCTACACGGACATCGGCCGCGACGGCATGATGGGCGGCATCAATATCGACGCCACCGTCAAGCTGGCGCAAGCCGTCAAGATCCCCGTCATCGCTTCGGGCGGCCTGCACAATATCGGCGACGTGGAAGCGCTGTGCGCGGTACAGGCCGAAGGCATCGAAGGCGTCATCTGCGGCCGTTCCATCTATGAAGGCACGATCGACCTGGCGCAGGCGCAAGAACGCGCCGACGAACTGACCGACGCCGCCGTTTAAGCCTGCCCAGCCGGGAGCGTGCCTGCGCACGCCCGGCCTGGCGACAATCTGGATACCATCATGCTTGCAAAACGTATCATCCCCTGCCTCGACGTGACCAATGGCCGCGTCGTCAAAGGCGTCAATTTCACGGAATTGCGCGACGCCGGCGACCCGGTGGAAATCGCCCGCCGTTATGACGAGCAGGGCGCCGACGAAATCACTTTCCTCGACATTACCGCGTCCAGCGACAACCGCGGCCTGATCTTCGACATCATCGAAGCCGTGGCGTCGCAAGTGTTCATTCCGCTGACCGTCGGCGGTGGCGTGCGCGTGGTGGAAGACGTGCGCCGGCTGCTCAACGCGGGCGCCGACAAGGTCAGCATCAACACCTCGGCCGTGACGAATCCTCAACTGGTGTACGAGGCGTCGCAGAAGCACGGCTCGCAGTGCATCGTCGTCGCCATCGACGCCAAGCAGGTGTCGCCCGGCAAGTGGGAGGTGTTTACGCATGGCGGGCGCACCGCCACGGGCCTGGACGCGTTCGCATGGGCGCGTAAAATGGAAAGCCTGGGCGCCGGCGAAATCTTGCTTACCAGCATGGACCGCGACGGCACCAAGGTCGGCTTCGACCTGGGCCTGACGCGCGGCGTGTCCGACGCCGTCAGCATCCCAGTCATCGCCTCTGGCGGCGTGGGCGGCTTGCAGGACCTGGTCGATGGCATCAAGGTGGGCCGCGCGGACGCCGTGCTGGCCGCCAGCATCTTCCACTATGGCCAGCACACGGTGCAGGAAGCCAAGCGTTTCATGGCGCAGCAGGGCATCCCCATGCGCCTGGCGTAAACAGAAGCAGTAAAATCAGCAGGATAGAAGAACATGCAAAACGGAACCATCGTAGCAAGCAATGCCAAGTGGCTGAAAAAGGTCAAATGGGACGAGCACGGCCTGGTGCCCGTGATCGCGCAGGAAGCGGGCAGCAATGACGTGCTGATGTTTGCCTGGATGAACCGCGACGCGCTGGCGCGCACGGTGGAACTGGGCGAAGCCGTGTACTGGAGTCGTTCGCGCAAGAAACTGTGGCACAAGGGCGAAGAGTCCGGCCACACGCAAAAAGTGCTGGAAATCCGCCTCGATTGCGACGAAGACGTAGTCTTGCTGAAAATCGAGCAGGCGGGCGGCATCGCCTGCCATACGGGCCG
Organism: Janthinobacterium sp. Ant5-2-1; assembly: GCF_001445815.1. Lineage (NCBI taxonomy): Bacteria > Pseudomonadati > Pseudomonadota > Betaproteobacteria > Burkholderiales > Oxalobacteraceae > Janthinobacterium > Janthinobacterium sp. Ant5-2-1. Next base: position 27,959 of record NZ_LNCE01000040.1, read on the forward strand.
CCACTCGTGTTTCTTCCAGAAATTTGAAGGCGATGAAAAAACGGGCGAATGGCAAGTCACGGACCCCGTCCTGAAAGACCCTGAGACGATTTACGCGGAAAGCAAGAGCAAATGAGCGAAACCCTGAAGCGCCTGGCCGCCGTGATCGAATCGCGCAAGCTGGCCAACGGCGGCGACCCCGCCACGTCGTATGTCGCGCGCCTGTTTGCCAAGGGCGATGATGCGATTTTGAAAAAAATCGGCGAGGAAGCGACGGAAACCGTGATGGCCGCCAAGGATGCGCGCCGCGACAACGACCCGTCGAAGGTCCTGTACGAATGCGCCGACCTGTGGTTCCACTCGCTGGTGATGCTGGCGCAGTTCGACCTGACGCCGCAGCAGGTGCTCGACGAGCTGGCGCGCCGCGAAGGCCTGTCCGGCTTGGAAGAAAAGGCGGCGCGCAAGGACGAGCTGCGCGACGCCGGCGAAACAGACAAACACTGACCTACTGGAGCGTGCGTGGATAACTGTATTTTCTGCAAGATTGCTGCAAAACAAATTCCTTCGACCATCGTGTATGAAGACGAAGACTTGCTGGCCTTCAAGGACATCAACCCGGCCGCGCCCGTGCACCTGCTGCTGATCCCGAAGCGCCACGTGGCCAGCCTGTCCGACTGCGACGATAGCCATACGGACATGCTGGGCAAGTTGCTGCGTTTGGCGCCGAAACTCGCTGCCGAGTTCGGCTGCGCCGTCACGTATGACGCCGATGGCGTGCCTGCCGGCGGTTTCAAGACCATGATCAACAGCGGCCCGAACGGCGGGCAAGAGGTGTATCACCTGCACATGCATGTGTACGGCGGTCCCCGTCCCTGGCGCGGTCAACACTGATTTCGCTGCGCGCCGGGTTCACGTGTATACTACCGGCATTGGTTGACGCTATTCGGGCACCGTCCCGCAAGGAGAATGTGATGGGTTCATTGAGTATTTGGCACTGGGTGATCGTTCTGGTCATCGTGATGCTGGTCTTCGGCACCAAGAAACTGGGCAATATCGGCGGTGATATCGGCAAGGCCGTCAAAGGCTTCAAGGACGGCGTCAAGGGCGACGATGACGCGCCGGCAGCCAATGCCCCTCCTGCTGCGCCATCGCAAGTGGCCGACAAAAGCACCATCGACGTCGAGACGAAAGAGAAAAGCAAGTCCTGATAGCGTGGCGGGGCGCTTGCCTCGTCCGGTAACAGCCCTTGTCCGCTTATGATCGATCTCGGTCTCTCTAAAATCGCCATCATCGGCGTGGTTGCGTTGATAGTCATCGGCCCTGAAAAGTTGCCGAGAGTGGCACGCATGGCCGGTACCCTGTATGGCCGCGCGCAACGCTACCTGAACCAGGTGAAATCCGAAGTCTCGCGCGAAATTGAAATGGAAGAGCTGAAAAACCTGCAGAAGGAAGTGCAGGACGCAGCCCATTCCGTCAAGCAAAGCGTGGAGAAATCCATGCATGGCGTGGAAAACTCGATCTCCGGCAATCTGGCCGAGGTGGAAAACGCCTGGCGCGGCGATTCGAGTTCGTATGATGAGCATCACGATGCCCATGAAGCCATGCTGCGCGCCACCAATGAAGACCTGGCTCGCAAGGCGCGCGAATTCCGCCGCAAGAAGCTGGTGCGCAATTCCGCCATCCCTGGCTGGTACAAGCAGCGCCATGGCGGCAAGCTGCACGTGCAGTCGGCGGCCGCCCGCGTGGCGCGCTTCCGTCCGCGCGCCAGTTCCTCCTCCTTTTACTCATGAGTAGCAAATCCCCGGTGGAAGAAACTTTTATCTCGCATCTGGTCGAGCTGCGCAACCGCCTGGTCAAGGCCTCGATCGGCATCGCCGTCGTCTGCGCCGTGCTGTTCTACTGGCCCGGCCCTTCTCACATCTACGATTTTATTGCGGCGCCGATGATCGCCTCGCTGCCGGCCGGCTCGAAAATGATCGCCACCGGCGTCATTTCGCCGTTCCTCGTGCCGATGAAAGTGACCCTGGTGATCGCCTTCATCGTCGCCTTGCCCTGGGTGCTGTACCAGATGTGGGCGTTTATCGCGCCCGGCCTGTACACGCATGAAAAACGCCTGATCGCGCCGCTTGTCATCTCGTCTTCCCTGCTCTTCATGGCCGGCGTGGCTTTCTGTTATTTCTTTGTGTTTGGCCGCGTCTTCCACTTCATCAGCGACTTTTCGCCGTCGTCGATCGCCGTCACGCCCGATATCGAAAACTACCTCGATTTCGTCATGTCGATGTGCCTGGCCTTTGGCGCCACCTTCGAAGTGCCCGTGGTGGTGGTGATCCTCGTGCGCATGGGACTTGTTTCCATTGCGAAACTCAAGGAAGTGCGCCCCTACATCATCGTCGGCGCCTTCGTGATTGCCGCCATCGTCACGCCGCCGGACGTCGTCAGCCAGTTCTCGCTGGCCATCCCGATGTGTTTGCTGTTCGAACTGGGCCTGCTGGTGGCGCCCATCTTCGTCAAGGCCACCCAGGCACCGGAAGAAGCGTCCTAGACGGTTTGCAATACGCGCAAGCAAAAGCCGCTGGCCTCTTTCGTGAGCAGCGGCTTTTTCTTTGGGCAATCACTTGGTGCGTGCTTACTGCAGCATCAGTTTGCTGAGGATGCCCAGGTTCAGCAGGATCAGGGTGCTCATCATCCAGTACACGTGCTTCATGTCCGCGCCATGGCGCAAGTCCATGCGTTCCAGGCGGGCGTCGAATTTTTGCTCCAGTGCATCTATTCTGGTATCGAATTTCAGTTCCAGTGCATCCACTCTGGTATCGACCTTTTGCGACACCAGCTTGATTTCCCCCAGCATATTGCGCTCCAGGGCCGCCAGTTCGCCATGCACGACCACGGCCGAGCCCAGTACTTCGCCCAAGGCCGTGGCATGGGCTTCCGCCTGCTGCGTGGGCACGCCGGCCGAGGCGAGGCGTTTGGCGTAATCGAGGGTGTCGAACTGGATGGGCATATGCATGGACGCTCCTGTATCCAGCCTAGCAGGAAAATCGGCAATTGCCAGTGAGGAGTGCGGTGGCGCCTGCCTTCCCGTCAGCGTAATGGACAGGCACGCCGGCGGTTTGCGGTGGCGCAAACGCATGCAAAAAGGGCGCCGCGGCGCCCTTTGCAAGGAGAGGATGCGTACGAGTTAATTCATCAGTTCCTTGATGACTTTCACGGGCGCGCTGCCGTAGCTGAGGAATTGTTCGTGGAAATCCTTCAGCACGAACTTGCTGCCCAGCGCTTGCTTGCGCTGTTCGCGCAAGTCCATGATTTCGCTGTAGCCGCTGAAATAGCTGGTCAGTTGCACCGAGCTCAGTTGCACGCGGCGCCATTTTTCCTTGGCTTCACGCTGGGTCTGGAAGGCCTGGCGCGTCAGCAGGTCGAGCGCTTGCGCTTCCGTCATGCCCAGCACGTGCACGCTGTAGTCGAGGATGGTGTTGGTGACGCTGCGCAAGTTCCACTTCGAATACATCAGCCACATTTCCGGCGCGTTATTGCCATAGCCCGATTCGAGCATCATGCGTTCGCCATACACGGCCCAGCCTTCGATCATGGCGCCATTGCCGAAGATGGACTTGACCAGGGACGGCGACTTGTTGGCGTAGACGAGCTGCGTGTAGTGGCCGGGGATGGCTTCGTGGATATTCAGGATCTGCAAGATCCAGTGGTTGTATTCGCGCAAGCTGCTTTCCGCCTGTTCCGGCGTTTCGCCATCGAGCGGCGTCACGTTGTAATAGGTGCGGTCCTGTGGGCGGTACGGGCCGGGCGCCTCGATGCTGGCGCCGGCCACGCCGCGCTGGTAAGCGGGCGTTTCACGCACGACGAGGGGCTTTTTCGGGTCCATCGTCAGCAGGTTGTGGCTGGTCACCCATTCCTGCAGCTCGGGGATCTGGCGGCGGATTTCCGGCACGAAGTCGGCGGCCGCCACGTGGTTGCTGGAGAGTTTGTCGATCACCATGCCGATCTTTGCCGTGCGGTCCGCCGGCTTGGCCGTTGCGCCCATGGTTTTCACCCACAGCTCGTCGGACAGGCTATCCATGTGCTCGAGCAGCTTTTCGCGCGCGGCCAGGGCCTTCTGGTACATCTGCTCGGCGCTCACGCTGGCCTGGATATCGTAGGCAAATTTCTGTTCATACAAATCCTTGCCGATGCGGAAGGAGCGCGCATTGCCGTTCTGCGCCAGCGCCGCATCCTGTTCCGTCAGCCAGGCCGCGTAGCCTTGCACGGCCGTGCGGGCTGCGGCGATGCGCGCGTTGTACAGCTGTTTTTCCGTCGGCGTCAGGATGGAGCCCTGTGCCGTCTTGTTCAGGTCGTCAAGCACGCTGAGCACGCCGGCGCTCTGGGCGATGGCCAACTGCGTGTGTTCGCGCGTGGGATTGACGATGCTGGCGCGCGCGGCCGCATAATATTGCGGCACGGTGGCGATGCGCTTGAGCAAGGTGCGCAGGCGCTGCGGCTGGGCCGCGTATTCCGTGTTCAGGATGAAGTCGATGGAACCGGCCACGTTGTACCGGGCGGGATTCCATTCGAATTCGCGGAAGGTGGTCAGATACCAGCGGTCCGATTGCAGTTTATTCGTCAGCAAGGCCAGGTCGGTACGCTGCTTGTCCGACATTTTGCCGGCATTCAGCTTGCCGAACTTGCCCAGCCATTCTTCGATGAAGGCCAGTTGCTTCTGGCGGCTGGCCGCGTCGGGAATGCTCAGGTTGGCGGCGCCATCGTACTTGCCGACGGAAATCGCGCTTTCCGGGTCCAGGCGCCACAGGGCCGTGAGGAATTGGCCGCTCAGGTTATTCATGGAGCGGTCGCTGCTGTTCTCGCTGGCGACGGCCGCGACCGTGGCTGCCGTGGCCGCCGTGACGACGGCCGCTTTCTTGGCGACGTTTTTCTTCTTGCTGCTGCTGGTGCTGGCCTTGCCGCTTTTCTGCGGCTTCTTGGCGGCGCTGGCCGGTGTCAGGGTAAAAGCCATCATCAATGCGGCGAGCGCAACTTTATTTCTTGTCAGCATAGTTTATCTCTTGAATATTTTGTCGTTTGTTCCTATCAGAAAATAATAAACTGATAATATAAGTAACAAACAACTATTGAAAGGTTGGCCTTGCTTGCCTGGGCGGCCCAAAGATTAGCACTAATTGTCCATGCGGCGCTAGACGATGATGGCGCTGCCGTGCAGCTGCTCCTGGTGGCGCGCATTGATGGCCGCCACGGCATCCTTGCCGCGCGCCATGCCGGTGGCGTGGATTTCCGTTTCCTGCGTGTAGCGCTGGCTGACGCGTACCGTGTAGGACTGGAACAGCCAGCTCCAGAAGTTCGTTTCATAGACGGCTTCATCCATGTCGCGCCATTTGAAGCCCGTCAGTTTCTTTTTCCACGGCAAGATGCCGGACGCCAGCCACACGCCCGCCTCATCAATGTACAGCTGGTAGCTGCGGATGGTCAGCAGGCGGTAGCCGACGATCAGGGCCGAGCCGATCAGCACGACAAAAGCGGCGCGCGCGTTGTACTTGAAGGCCAGCGGCAGGGCGGCAAAAAACAGCAGCACGGCGATGATGAACGTGCTGACATAGGCGGTCCAGGATTTGCCGCACAAAAAGGTGGCGCGCTGGCCGGCGCTGGTGGCGATATAGTCGGTCATGGCGTGGGAGAGCAACAGGAAAAATGGATCATCGCATGGAACGCGGCGGCGCCGTTCATTTTTTCAACCCCTCCTGCAGCATGCCCAGCATGTCATTGGCCGACATGCGCGCGGCCGCGTCGCTGCCTTCCAACAGACTGTCGGCCAGGTCGCGCTTGTGCTGGTGCAATTCGACGATGCCTTCCTCGATCGTGTGCTTGGCCACCAGCCGGTAAATGGTGACAGGGCGCAATTGGCCCATGCGGTGGGCGCGGTCCGAGGCCTGGTCTTCCACGGCCGGGTTCCACCAGGGGTCCATGTGGATCACGTAATCGGCCGCCGTCAAATTGATGCCCATGCCGCCCGCCTTCAGGCTGATGAGGAAGACGTCGCCGTCGCCCGCCTGGAATGCATCGACGCGGCGCTTGCGCTCCTGCATGGGCGTGCTGCCGTCGAGATACTGGTAACTGACGCCATGCTGCTCCAGGTGCTGGCGGATCAGGGTCAGATGGTCGACGAACTGGCTGAAGACGAGCACCTTGTGGCGGTTTTCCAGCAAGCCCGACAGCAATTGGGCGAAGGCCGCCAGCTTGCTGCTGGCCAGGCCCAATTCCGGCGCCACCAGTTGCGGATTGCAGCAGGCGCGGCGCAGCTTCATGATCTCGGCCAGGATCTGGATGGCTTTCTTGGATGCCGGCCCTTCCACCATGGCCAGTTTTTCCAGTGCTTCGCGGCGCAACGATTCGTACAGCGCCGTTTCCTGCGGCGACAATTCCACTTCCAGCACGATTTCCGTACGCGACGGCAATTCCGACAGCACTTGCGTCTTCGTGCGGCGCAGGATGAAAGGCGCGATCAGGCGGCGCAAGCGCAGGCGCGCGCCTGCCGCCGCCCGCTTGTCCTGATCCTTCTCAATGGGACCGGCGAAGCGCAAATTGAACTGGTCGAGCGTGCCCAGCAAACCGGGGTTGATGAAGCGGAACAGATTCCACAATTCGCCCAGGTGGTTTTCCAGCGGCGTGCCGCTGGCCACCATGCGAAAATCGCCTTGCAAGGCCATCACGGCTTGCGAGCGCTTGGTGGCGCCATTCTTGATTGCCTGCGCTTCGTCGAGCACGATCGTATGCCAGCGTACGCCGGCAAACATGGTCGCTTCCTGCTGCAGCAAGCCATAGCTGGCCACCACCACGTCGAAGGGCTGCAATGTGTCCAGCATGTCGGCGCGGTCGCCGCTGCCGAACAGTTTGATGTTCAAGGTGGGCGCGAAGCGCTGCGCTTCGCTGATCCAGTTCATGCAGACGGACGTGGGAGCGACGACGAGGGTGGGGCCGTTCGGCGCGCGCGCCAGGATCAGGGCCAGCGCCTGCAAGGTCTTGCCGAGCCCCATGTCGTCGGCCAGGCAGGCGCCCACGCCCCAGTGCGCCAGGCGCGCCAGCCATTCGTAGCCGGCCAGCTGGTAGTCGCGCAAGTCCGCCTGCAGTGTGCTGGGCAGCTGCGGTTGATAGTCGTCGAGGGCGCGCAGGCGCAGCAAGTGTTCGCGCCACAATTTGTCGGCCTTCACTCCACCCGCGTCATTGGCCAGCTCTTCCAGCGCGAAGGCGGCCAGCGGGTGGAGGTGCACGCCGTCGGCATGCGCCTCGCCATACGCGGCCAGTTCCGACAGACGGCGGTGCAATTCGTCGCTGAGCGCCAGGAACTGATTGTCGCCCAAGGCCACGAAGCGGCTTTTATTGTTCTGCATCAAGTCGAGCAGGGCGCGCAAATCCATCACCTTGTCTTCATCGATCTGCACTTCGCCGCTGGCGGCAAACCAGTCTTTTTCGCTCTTGATGTTCAGGCGCATCTGGCCGCTGTCGATGCGTTTCGACACGCGCATGGTTTCGCCTTCCGGCCAGGCCAGCACGATGCCAGCGGGGTCGAGCGCCTGCAGCTCGACCAGCAGTTGCAAGCCCAGCGCAGGCTGGCCCAGCAGCCACTCGCCATGCTCTTCTTCCGCCTCTTCCAGCACCAGGCATTTACCGATGAGCTGGCGCTGCGCTTCGCGCTCCGCGTTCAGGTCGCGCCGCGCCTGCACGGCCCGGCCCGCCACGTCGGCAAACACGCTTTCGGCGCCGCTGCCCGGTGCGTAATAGGCGCCGTTGTCGAGCAGCGGCCGTACCAAGATCTGCATTTTCAGGCCTTGCTGGTAGGGCAGCAGGTGCACGTGCAGGCGGTGGTCGGCCGTGATCGCTTCCGCGTCGCCGGCGCCGCCGCCGATGTCGGACTGTACGGTGACCATGGACGAGATGGCGCCGATCGCCTGCATGACCTGTTTCTCGGCATGCAGGGGCACGGACAGGCCCAGGCCCACGATGGCGCCGATGCGCCGGTGCTCGTCGAGGATGTGCACGACGCGCAAGCGCGTCGGCGTCTCGCGCTGCACCACGACATTGCTGCCGCTGTCCGGCAGGGGCGGCTGCATGCCCAGCCACAACTGCCCCTCGTGCGACTTGATCAGGAGCTCGGGCGCGCCGGCGATCAGTTCCACGCGCGTGTCGGGGTTGTCGAGCCAGAACACGAGCGGGTGGCCGACGAGCAGGACGGCGGCTTTGTCGAGCTCGACTTCATAGCGCGGCGCCGATGAATAGTATTGTTTGAATGGTGCGATGCTGCCCGCCGCGCGGGCGTCTTGCGGCGTGAGGAAATCGATGTCGCCCGCTTCCTCGGCCAGGCGTTTGAGCCCCATGGCGCGACCCTTGCTCCAGCCGCCGCGCGCGTCGCGTTTCTGTTCGCGCACTTCCACGGCCGTGAGACCAAAGCGCGGGTCGAACGCCACCAGCCACACGAGGCGGGAGACGCCGCCCAGCGCTTCGGCGGGCGCGTTCTGCTGCAGGTTGATGAGCGCGCTCAGCTGGCGCTGCCACGCTTCCTGGCGCTCGAACCACGGCGCCATGTCCGTCAAACCATGCTGCGCCCGCTTGGACGTGGCATAGCGCTCCTGCTGCGGCTCGCCCATCAAGCCCAGCAAGCCGGCCGCCTGGGCCGCGATCAGATCGTAGCCGGCCGCGTCGGCCTGCTGCGCCAGCGCTCGCAACTGGTCCTTGCGTTCGGTCAGTTGCGGCAGGGCCAGCCAGTAGTACAGCAAGGCCTGGAACAGCTGCGCCTGCAGTGCCGTTTCCCAGCTGCGGGTGGAAATGCTTTCCGCCTGCTGCACGCCGGCGCGCACGAGGCGCAAGGTATTGAGTTGCTGGTAGACGATGCTGTCGTGGTTCGGCTGCGCGTGCAGCGCGATATCGAGATAGGTTTCCGCGCTTTTCAGCAGTTTGGCGTCGTTGCCGCGCAGCAGGGCCAGCACGTATAAATGGCCGCCGATGCCCGTGAAGCACAGCTTGCGCTTGCCCGCGTCCTTACGCAGCCCTTTCAAGGCCGTTTCGTAGCCGGCCACGGCGTGCGCATGTTCGCCGCGCAACAGGGCGATACTGCTGTCGACAAACAGCGCCTGCGGTCCCTGCTGGCCTGCCAGGTAACGGGCGGCTGCGTCGAGTTCGCCGCACAGCAGGGCGTCTTCGGCCAGGGCCAATGGCAGGGCGGCGCCGATATGGTCGCCGGCCGCCGCCTGGCGCGCGTGGTGGGCGCGTGAATACGTGCGGATGGCGTGCGCCGTGCCTGGTTCACGGGGGGCGTTGCCCAGCAGCACGGCGAGGATGTCATCCTGCAGCTGCGGCATGACGAAAGACAGCATTTCCGGCTCGAACGGCCGGCCGAAAATCTCGATCAGCGGATGCAGCTGCTGCGCTTCATAGCAGGCCATGCAGGCGGCCAGGATGGCGGCCACATGGCGTACCTCGTCATTGCGCAGCAGGGCGATGCGCAGGCGCGCGACGCCCTGCCGGTAGCTGCGCAATTCGACATAGCCATCCCAGTTGCGGCGCACGGGGTTGATCAGCTCGATGGCCTGGCACAGGTCGCGAAACACCAGGTGTTCGATGGCCGCGCGCATGGCGGGCCAGCGCAATTTTGCTTCGCAGGCGAAGCCCCGTCCCACCACTTCGGACGCCAGCGCCTGCCGCGTCAAATGCTGCAGCATGTTCGTGACGGTGAGCAGGGCGAACGGCGTGCCGTCCGGCTCGACGACATTGGCGCGCTGCAAGTGTTCATACACGGCATGCTTGCCCACCGGTTCGCCAGTGATCGCCAGCAAGGCCAGGATCATCTGTTCGTGCTGCTCCAGGGCTGCAAACTCGTCAAGCAAGCGCTGGTCTGTCATGCGGGCAAATTGGCGATGTGGACGGGCGGTTCGCCAGCCGCCACGGGCAGGCCGAATACGCGCTGGTAGAAATACAGTTCCGCGTCCAGGGTGCGCATGATGTTTTCCGCCTTGCGGAAGCCGTGTCCCTCGCCTTCGAGCGGCACGTACGCGACAGGTACGCCGCGTGCCTGCAGGGCGTCGACCATCAGCTGCGACTGCTGCGGCGGCACGACCTTGTCGTCGAGGCCCTGGAAGAAGATCATCGGGCGCGACAGTTTATCCGTGTGGTGGATGGGCGAGCGCTCGCGGTACAGCGCCTCGGCTTGCGGCTGCGAAGCGATCAGGTAATCGGTGTAGCGCGATTCGAACTTGTGCGAATCGTCGTCCAGGCCTTTCAGGTCGGATACGCCATAGTAGCTGGCACCGGCCTTGAAGACGTCGTGGAACGTCAATGCGCACAGGGTCGTCAGGCCGCCCGCGCTGCCGCCGCGGATGATCAGGCGCTCCGGGTCGGCCAGGCCGTTGGCGGCCAGGTAGCGCGCGCCGGCGATGCAGTCTTCCACGTCGACGATGCCCCATTGCCCGCGCAGCGCGTCGCGGTATTCGCGGCCGAAGCCGCTGCTGCCGCCATAGTTGACGTCGAGCACGCCGATGCCGCGGCTGGTCCAGTACTGCGTCGCCAGTTTCAAGGTATTGCTGGCCATGCTGGTGGGGCCGCCATGGCTGATGACGATGACGGGCGGTAACGTTCCCGCAGGCGCCTGCACGTCGCCATTGGTGGGTGCATAAAAGAAGGCGTAAGCCGTGCGGCCATTGCTGCTTGGGAAACTCAAGCTGCGCGGCACGGACAGATACTCGAGCGCGGGCAAGTGTGCGATCGACTGGGCCAGCACTTCCAGCTCATGGTTAGCCAAATCGATGCGCGCCAGTTCCAGCGCAATGGTCGGGCTGCCGCCCAGCAGCGCGACAAAGCCGGGACCCACGCGCAGTTCGCGGATTTCCTGATACGGGTGGGGAATCGGCTCGAGCTTGGCCGCCGCCACGTTCAATTGCGCCAGGTAGCTGATGCCGGCCTGGATATACGTGCAGACGATCTCGTCGTCGGAAAGAAAACCGTACATGCTGCCGCCGAAGGTCCAGTGCGGCGTGGCAAATTCCGCTTCCATCGGGCACAGGGCCTCGATGTCGGCGCCGTGCAGGCGGTACAGATTCCACCAGCCGCTGCTGTCGGAGACGAAGTGCAGCAAGCCGTTCGGCGACCATTCCGGCTGGCAGATCGATTCGCGGGCACCGCCGGCGATCAGGCGTGGCGAACCGAGGCTGCCGTCCGCGTGCACGTCGGCCAGCCACAGTTCCGTGCCTTGCCACGGCAGGCGCGGGTGGTCCCAGCTGATCCAGGCCAGCTGGCTGCCGTCCGGCGACAAGCGCGGTGCCGCATAGAAATCGTGGCCCCGTGCCAGTACCGTTTCGCGCCCGTCGAAGCCGACGGCGGCCAGGCAGTTTTCCGGCTGCGCATGGCCTTCTGCCGGATGCTGCTCGCGCACGGCGATCAGGCGGGAACGGGCCGCATCGACAACGAAGTCCGCGTGGCGCGTGTTGCCGCCCGTGGTGAACGCTTCGGGTGCGCCGTCGCCGGCCACGCGGTACAGGCAATTGTCGGCAAAATGCGAGAAATACACGGTATCGCCGGCCACGGCATACGCGCCGCCGCCGTATTCATGCACGCGGGTGCGCACATTGAACGGTGCTGGCGTCAGTTCATCGACACGCGCGCCGCGCTGGCGCAGCAGGGTGTTGCGGCCCGCCTCGCTGGCGCGTCCGGCCAGCCAGAACACGTCGGCCCCATCCGCACCGCCCAGGGCCAGCTGCGTCAGCGGCGAGGCGCCGGCGGCGACGATGGCCGCGCTGATCGGCGATGGCCAGATGCCATAAGGGGTGCTGGATGCGGTCGAGGTCATGCGGGCTCCGTATAGTGAGGGGATCAAGGGCCGCCAGGCAGGGTCAGGGCGCGCGGCGGCGTGCATCATCATAATGGAAGGGCAGGCACAACGAAAGTCATCGCTGTGCGTGGCAAATGCTGCAAAGCGGCACCGGAATCAATGAAATGGCGGCGATTGGATGCGATAATACCGCTTCTCCAAGCTATTGATTGCCTTCCATGCCACAATTTGCTCCGCTCCAGAATGATACTTTCCTGCGCGCCCTGCTGCGCCAGCCGACCGAGCATACCCCTGTCTGGCTGATGCGCCAGGCGGGCCGCTACCTGCCCGAATACCGCGCCACGCGCGAGCGGGCCGGTTCCTTCCTGGGCCTGGCAAAGAATCCCGATTACGCCACCGAAGTGACCTTGCAGCCGCTGGAGCGTTTCCCGCTCGACGCGGCCATCCTGTTTTCCGACATCCTGACGGTGCCTGACGCCATGGGCCTGGGCCTGTACTTTGCCGATGGCGAAGGGCCGAAATTCGAGCGTCCGCTGCGCACGGAGCAGGACGTGAAGGCGCTGCAAGTGCCGGACCTGGAGTCGCTCGACTATGTCTTCAAGGCCGTCACGCAAATCCGCACGGAACTCAACGGCCGCGTGCCGCTGATCGGTTTTTCCGGCAGCCCGTGGACCCTGGCGTGCTACATGGTGGAAGGCGGCGGTTCGAAAGAATTTCACACCATCAAGAAGATGCTGTACAACCGCCCGGACCTGATGCACCACATCCTGGCCATCAACGCCACGTCCGTGGCGCAATACCTGAATGCGCAAATCGATGCCGGCGCGCAAGCCGTAATGATTTTCGATTCCTGGGGCGGTGCGCTGGCCGATGGCGCGTACCAGGAATTCTCGCTGGCCTACATGCAGCAAGTGGTGGCGCAGCTGAAACGCGACAAGGATGGCGTCAAGATTCCCGCCATCGTGTTTACCAAGGGTGGCGGCCAGTGGATCGAGCAGATCGCCGACATCGGCGCCGATGCCGTGGGCCTGGACTGGACCGTCAACCTGACGCGCGCGCGCCAGCTGGTCGGCCATAAAGTAGGCTTGCAGGGCAACCTCGACCCGGCCATCCTGTTCGCCAGCCCGGATCAGATCCGCGCCGAAGTGGCGAAAGTGCTCAACGCCTTCGGCGCGCCATCGGCCGGCACGGGCCACGTGTTCAACCTGGGCCATGGCATTTCCCAGTTCACGCCGCCGGAATCCGTGGAAGCCATGGTGGAAGCCGTGCACAGCATGAGCCGCGCCATGCGCAGCGGCCAGTAAGCATTCGTTTTCCCCTGGCGCAGGGGCAGAAAAGGCAGGCTTTCCAGTGGAAGCCTGCCTTTTTCTTTGCTGCGCCTTAGCAAGAAATACCGACTTATGCACAATTTTTTTTGCTGCGGAAATAAGAGGCAGTGTCAAAGCCATGCCCGGGGACGCTCCGCAAGTACTTGATTATTAAGACATAAAAAATCCATTGATCGGCGGACTTTGTTGCTATTGATAAGGTTATTCTTTCGTTCGCCTTCCTTATTCCTTCATTGTCCACAAAGTTATCAACAGATTCTGTGGATAAAATTGAAAAGTATTTTGTTAACCGATACTTAGCGCCGATGTTCAGGTTTCACGTGAAGTGTATGTTGCACTGCATGATAATTGAACAATGTTTCGCCGGCCGGCAGATAAAAACGAACGCTTGCCCGGCAATTGTCAACTTTGCCGCATGCCGCTCCCGTTTTTCCCGTTCGGACGCCTCAAAATGGTGCTGATTTCTGTATAAATACATTACAAATGGTTCAGTTATGCACAGCGGCGGGAATGCCCTGCGGATTTCCAGCCTCCCGGGCGTCAATTTTTAAGTCATTGATTTTAAAAGATTAATTTTTATTGCGTGCCGCTCTTGACGGCGATCGAAATTTTCTGTCCACATTTTTCTGAAAGTTAATTTTGCTTTGTCCACAAAGTTATCCACAGAATTTTCTTCAGGCACGATGACATGCTGCCCTGTTCGCCGTTAGGCGTTTGATGGACGAAACAAGTATCATGGCCCGCTGGCTTGATGCCTGACATTCCGCGCGCCATCGATCTGGCGGCGCGCTTTTTTATTGAGATAGGCCCACCCCCCATGTCGCAGTGCATTTTGACGTCGTGCATCCTGAAAATCGCGCTCGACACGCCCTTGAACGCCCTGTTCGACTACCGCTGGAACGCGGCGGCCGATGCCGGTGCGGACGCCGCCGCACCGCTGCCGCAAGTGGGGCAGCTGGCGCTGGTGCCGTTCGGCCGGCGCGAAGTGATGGGGCTGATCGTCGGCGTGTCCGACAGCACCGACGTGCCCGCCGCGAAATTGAAGGACGTGCTGGCCGTGCGCAGCCAGCTGGCGCCGCTGTCGGAACAGTGGCTGGCGCTGGCCGCTTTTGCCGCCGATTACTACCAGCGCCCGCTCGGTGAAGTGGCCCTGCCGGGTCTGCCGAAGAATTTGCGCGTGCTCACCACGGTGGCGCTGGACCGCGCCATCAAGAAGCTGGCCAAGCTGGCCGATGCGCACGACGGCACGCCGCTGAACATGCCGGCCCTGAATGCCGCCCAGCAAGAAGCGGCAGACACTATCGGCGGCGCCCAGGGTTTCAAGCCCACCTTGCTGTACGGGGTGACGGGCAGCGGCAAGACGGAAGTGTATCTGCAAGCCTGCGCCCAGGTGCTGGCGCGCGAGGACGATGCGCAAATCCTGATTCTAGTGCCGGAAATCAACCTCACGCCCCAGTTGGAAGGCAATATCCGCGCGCGATTTCCCGGCGTCATGCTGGCCACCTTGCACAGCAGCCTGTCCGAAGGCGAGCGCATGCTGCACTGGCTGGCTGCCCACCAGGGCCAGGCGCGCATCGTGCTTGGCACGCGACTGGCCATCCTGGCGTCCTTGCCGAAGCTCAAACTGATCGTCATCGACGAGGAACACGACCCATCCTACAAGCAGCAGGAAGGCTTGCGCTACTCCGCGCGCGACCTGGCCGTGTGGCGCGCCTGGCAATTACAGATTCCCATCGTGCTCGGTTCGGCCACGCCATCGCTGGAAAGCTGGCACCACGCACAGACGGGGCGCTACCGCAAGCTGGAATTGCGCGAGCGGGCCGTCAAGAATGCGGCGTTGCCGCGCGTCAAGATTTTGGACATGGAGCGCGACAAGCCGAAAGATGGCCTGACTTCGCATCTGGTAGCCGCACTAAAACTGCGCATGGAGCGGGGGGAGCAGTCGCTGCTGTTCCTGAACCGGCGCGGCTATTCGCCCGTCATCTGCTGCGAATCGTGCGGCTGGATCAGCAATTGCACGCGTTGCACCTCGTTCATGGTGCTGCACAAGCCCGAACATCGCTTGCGCTGCCACCATTGCAGCCTGGAGTTGCGCATTCCCCGCCATTGCCCCACGTGCGGCAACGTCGACTTGCAGCCGCTGGGCCGCGGTACGCAAAGGGTGGAAGAGGGCTTGCAGCAATTGTTTCCCGAGGCGCGCATCTTGCGCATCGACGCCGATTCCACGCGCAAGAAGGGCAGCGCGCAGGAGGCGTTCGACACCGTGCACCGGGGCGAAGTGGATATTCTGATCGGCACGCAGATGGTGGCCAAGGGCCACGATTTCAAAAAGCTGACCCTGGTCGGCATTTTGAATCCGGATACAGCCCTGTTTTCGCAGGATTACCGGGCCAGCGAACGGCTGTTCGCGCAATTGATGCAGGTGGCGGGCCGCGCCGGGCGAGCCGCGCAGACGGAAGGTGGCAGCGTCAGTGAAGTGCTGATCCAGACGCGCTATGCGCGCCATCCGCTGTACGACGCCGTCGTCAATCACGATTACGACCACTTCGCCACGACCTTGCTGGAGGAGCGGGCGCAAGCGGCGCTGCCGCCGTACCTGTTCCAGGCCCTGCTGCGCGCCGAAGCGCCCGAGCTGGCCACAGCCATCGAATTCCTGCAGGCGGCGAAAGAATGCATGGAACACCCGCAGGTGACCATCAATGACCCGATTCCCATGAGCATGACGCGCGTCTACAACGTGGACCGCGCCCAGTTGCTGCTGGAATCGAGCTCGCGGCCCGCGCTGCAGGCGTTCCTGAAGGAGTGGCTCACTGAATTGCGCGCCATGAAGACGCGCGTGAAATGGTCGCTGGAAGTGGACCCGCTGGATATTTGAATTACTGCAGGTAATCGCGCGCCGACTTGACGATCTGCTCGGACAGCAGCTTGGTAAACGGCGTGTCCAGGGTCCAGGCGTGCCAGCTCAGCGGCACGTCCAGGGTGTTGCCGGGCATCAGATCGACCAGTCTTTCCGTCGCCAGCGCTGGCGCTGCCAAGCGCTGCGGCATCAGGCCGTAGGCCAGGCCATCCTGGACGCAGCCGCGGCGCGCCGCTTCCACCGGTAAAGTATGGTGCGGAAACGGTTCGCGCATGCTCAATTGTTCAGCGAGGAAACGCGCCAGCAAACTGTGCTGGCCCACGACGGCGGGCGCCAGTTGCACCGCCTCGGCAATAAAACCATCGCCGAACCAGTGGCCGGCAAACACGGGTGTTGCCACGCAGACATAGGGCAGGGTGCCCAGCGGCGTGACGCTGGTGGCGGCCGCCGCGTCGATGGCCGTGCCGGACTCGGCTGCCACGCAGCCAAACACGGAGCCGTCGCGCACCATCTGCAAGGCGCTGTCGCTGTCGGCCAGGCGCACGTCGAGCTGGCAGCGCGGCGGCGCCAGCAGGGCGGGCAAGGTGTCGGGGAACCACGTGGCCAGGCTGTCGGCATCGATGGCGATGGCGATTTCCGGCATGCTGACGCTGTTGCCCAGGTCGATGTCGAGCGACGCTTCCATCAGCTTGACGTTGCGGTGATGCACGATCAGGCGCTGGCCCAGGCCCGTCGGCACGGCTGGCTGGCCACGGATGATCAGCAATCGCCCGCTGGCGTCTTCCAGCGCCTTGATGCGCTGAGAGACGGCCGACTGGGTGATGCCCAGCGCCAGGGCGGCCTTGTCGAAACTGCCATGGCTGGCCACGGCGTCCAGCACGGCCAGCGCGCGATAATCAAGTGATCCCATTAGCTCAGCTTATAAATTTTGAAAATGATTAGTTATACTAATGCATATATTGCTGCAAAGTAAAACCTTATTTTTGGCAAACGGGTAGTATCGAACGCTGTGAGCAACCTCAATGAGATGGATAGCACCATGAAGACGATACAAGTGGATGTGGCCGTGATCGGCAGCGGTACGGCCGGCATGACGGCGCACAGGGCGGCGCGCATGCAGGGCAAGCGCGTGCTGATGATCGAAAGCGGGCCGTACGGCACGACCTGCGCCAGGGTGGGCTGCATGCCCAGCAAACTCCTGATCGCAGCGGCCGAGGCGGCCCATGCCGTGGCCGCCGCGCCCGGTTTCGGCGTGCATCCGGGGCCCGTGCGCATCGATGGCCGGCAAGTGATGGCCAGGGTGCGCAGCGAGCGCGACCGCTTTGTCGGCTTCGTGCTCGACGGCGTCAACGCCATCCCCGACGAAGAGAAACTGCACGGCCATGCGCGCTTCATCGGACCAGGCAAGCTGCAGGTGGATGAGCATACGATCGTCGAAGCCACCAGCGTAGTCATCGCCACCGGCTCCACGCCCATCGTGCCGCCCGAGTGGCAAGCGGCGGGCGAGCGCCTCATCACCAGCGACGCCGTGTTCGAGTGGACGGATTTGCCCAGCTCGGTGGCCGTGGTTGGCAGCGGCGTCATCGGTCTGGAACTGGGCCAGGCGCTGGCCCGCTTGGGCGTGCGCGTGACCCTGTTTGCGCGCGGCAATAAAGTCGCGCAGCTGACGGACCCGCTGGTGCTGCGCGAGGCGGACGCCGTGCTGGCGCGCGAACTCGATATCCGTTTCATGACCAAGGTCGCGCGCATGGAAAAAACCGTCGATGGCAGCGGCATCCTGCTGACCAGTAGCGATGACGCCGGCGTGGAAAAAAGCGAGCAGTTCGAGTATGTGCTGGCCGCCATCGGCCGCGCACCGAACGTGGACAAGATCGGCCTGGAAACGGCGCAAATCGAGCTCGACCGCCATGGCGTTCCCCTGCATGACCCGCACACCATGCAATGCGGCAAGAGCGCCATCTTCATCGCCGGCGATGCCGACAACGAACTACCGCTGCTGCCCGAAGCGGCCGACGAGGGTCGCATCGCGGGCGACAACGCGGCGCACTTTCCCAATGTGAAGCCGGGCTTGCGCCGCACGCCGTTGACGATTGCCTTCACGGAGCCGCAGATCGCCACCCTGGGCGCCACGTACCAGCAATTGTGCGTGAGCCACGCGGGCCGCTTTGCCGTCGGCGCCGTGTCGTTCGGCAACCAGGGCCGCAGCCGCGTGATGCTGCAAAACCAGGGCTTGCTGCGCGTGTATGCGGAGTTCGGCAGCAAGCGTTTTCTCGGCGCCGAGCTGATCGGCCCACGGGCGGAACACCTGGGCCATTTGCTGGCCTGGGCGTGCCAGGCCCAGTTGACGGTGCCGGCCATGCTCGACATGCCGTTTTACCACCCCGTCATCGAGGAAGGCGTGCGTACGGCCTTGCGCGAACTGGCGCTGCACCTGGAAAAAGACCCGGAACATGCGTCCGGCTGCGCCGATTGCACACCGGGACCTTGAAGGCAACTTTATGATTTACATAATTTTGTAGACAAGCTCACATGATTGCGCGATCATCGCTGGCACATTGAAATATTGATTAAAGGCAAAAAACATTTCAATTGGCACATGCCGCCCATGCCGCAATGGTAAAAAGGGCGGCGGCTGGCGATGACACGGAGACGATGTGAAAATTCGGCGCATTTACGCGGGAGAACTCGCCCTGGGCGTGGCCCTGCCTTGGGACGTGCATGGCGAGACGGGCAGCTTGCTGGCCAGGCTGGGCCATGTCATCAGCAGCGAGAACCAGATCGCATTGCTGCTCGCGCGCGGCGTCATCGCCGATACCAGTGCCGACGTGCCGCGCACGGCCACGGAAGCGCCATCGGCGCTGCGCATGCTGAACCTTGTCACGGCCGGACTGGCCCTCGTCTTGCCGGCCATTGCCGCCGGGCAGGCGGGCAGCCATGCATTCCTCGCGCCGCTGGCGCAGTTGGTGGAAGAGGCCGTTGTTCTGGACGCCGACGTGGCGCTGGCCTGCATTTTGCACAACCAGGGCGCGGGCGACTTTGCCGTGCGCCACAGCGTCGACACGGCCGTCATCACGGCCCTGCTGGCGCGCGCCCTGAAACTCGATGACGGCGTGATCCGCAGCGTGGTGCTGGCCGCGCTGAGCATGAATGTGGGCATGCTGGAACGCCACGCCCATTTCCAGCACAAGGCGGGCCCGCTGGACGCGCAGGAACGGGCATATTTGCGGGCCCATCCGCAAGCGGGTGTCGACTTGCTGCGCGCGGCGGGCGTGACGGACGCCGTCTGGTTGCAGGCCGTGCTGCAGCACCATGAAAATATCGATGGCAGCGGCTATCCGCTGGGTACGCAAGGCGAGGCGATCGGCATCGGCGCGCGCCTGATCATGCTGGCCGACCGCTATTGCGCGCGCGTGTCGAAGCGCAGCTACCGCCAGCCCTTGCTGCCGAACGTGGCCCTGCGTGAAATGCTGATGGCCGACAAGGCTACCCTGGATGCGCCGCTGGCGTCCCTGCTGGTGCGCGAACTGGGCATCTACCCGGTCGGCACCTTCGTCAAACTGTTGAATGGGGAGGTCGGCGTCGTCACGCGCAAGGGGCTGAATGCCACCACGCCCCATGTGCAGTCGCTGGTAGGCCCCCGCGGCGCGCGCCTGGACGTGCCGCTGCGGCGCGATACGCGCGTGGACTTGCATGCGATTCGCGAAGTGCTGAGCGCCGAGCAGGCGGGACTGCAGTTTCGCCCCGATCAGTTGTGGGGCCGCAGCGCGCGAATTTGATTTAGTTCAGCAAGCCCGCATCGAGCCGTCCTTCGAGCGCCAGTTCGCGCATGATGCGCACGGTGTCGATGTCGGACTCCTTGTAGGCCGAGCGGCGGAAGTCGTCGTACAGGGCGTTGGCCGCGTCGGTGGCTGCGTCGTGGCCGTCGTCGTACTGGAAGCGCACCCACATGCTCACTTCATCGGGCATTTCGATGGTCATCACCAGCGAGGACGCGCTGATATCCTGTTGCGCCGGCACTTCGTAGCGCACCTGCAGTTGCGGTATCAGCACCACCTTGTCGTTGATGACCAGCTCGCCATAGCGCAGGCTGCGCGCGAAACCGGCATCGCTGCGCTCGCTGATCTGGCATTCGTCGAGGTGCGGCACGAACAGCTTCGGCGACTCGGCGCGCAAGACCAGGCCGCGCCAGACTTGTTCCAGGGTCAAGGTGTCGATCAGCGGGTTCAAGGGATCGTTGATTTCAATCAGGTGTTCAAATTTCATGGGACTGCCATTCGGTAAGTGGGCGCGCACGGGCGATATAGGCGGAATGGTACTCCAGGCGTGGCATCGCCGCACGCATTGAATCGGCCAAGATGGCGTCACATGGCGATATATCAATGCCATTGCCTGTTTTTCGGGCAGGGTCCGCCATGCAAATAGCCTGCGCGACGCTGTTACAATGGGCTGCTGTTCCCTGCGGAAATACCCTGATGTCCAAAGCACCACAGTTCGGTCTGAATGCGCCCCAAAGCGAAGCGGTTACCTACCTCGACGGCCCTTGCCTCGTGCTGGCGGGCGCCGGTTCGGGCAAGACGCGCGTGATCACGCAAAAGATCGCCCATCTGATCGAAGACCGGGGCTATGACCCGCGCACCATCGCCGCGCTGACCTTCACCAACAAGGCGGCGCTGGAAATGCAGGAACGCATCGCCAAGCTGTTGAAACAGCCGCGCCAGGCCAAGCAGTTGACTGTGTCGACCTTCCACTCGCTGGGTGTGAAAATCCTGCGCCAGGAAGCCAATGGCGTGGGCTTGAAGGACCGCTTTTCCATCATGGACAGCGACGACTGTTTTTCCCTCGTGCAAGATCTTGCCATTACCACCGATAAACAGGTCATACGCGGCATCCAGAATGCCATGTCCCTGTGGAAAAATGGCCTGATCGATCCGGACATGGCCCTGGCGCAAGCCAAGGATGAGGACGAAGCGAATGCGGCGCGCATCTACCGCAGCTATGTGGCCACCCTGTCCGCCTACCAGGCCGTCGATTTCGACGATCTGATCCGCCTGCCCGTGGAACTGTTCCGCAACAACGGGCCCGTGCGCGACAAGTGGCAGCGCCGCCTGCGCTATCTGCTCGTCGATGAATACCAGGATACGAACACCTGCCAGTACGAACTGGTGAAACTGATGGTGACGGGCATCGGCAAGAAGC
Organism: Janthinobacterium sp. Ant5-2-1; assembly: GCF_001445815.1. Lineage (NCBI taxonomy): Bacteria > Pseudomonadati > Pseudomonadota > Betaproteobacteria > Burkholderiales > Oxalobacteraceae > Janthinobacterium > Janthinobacterium sp. Ant5-2-1. The sequence goes on from NZ_LNCE01000040.1 coordinate 49,134, forward strand.
CGATGTTTACGGCCGTGGGCGACGACGACCAGGCGATTTACGCGTGGCGCGGCGCCACCGTGGAAAATCTGAAAACCCTGGAAACGGATTTCCCCGATCTGCGCGTGATCAAGCTGGAGCAGAATTACCGTTCCACCATGCGCGTGCTGAACGCGGCCAATGCCGTCATCGGCAATAACCCGAAACTGTTTGAAAAGTCGCTGTGGTCGGAGCACGGCCTGGGCGAGCCGATCAAGGTGCTGGGCATGCAGACGGACGAGCAGGAGGCGGAGCAGGTCGCCATCATGATCTCGGCCGACCATTTTGAACGCAAGAACAAATTTTCCGATTACGCGATTTTGTACCGGGGCAACCACCAGGCGCGCATCATCGAGCAGTGCCTGCGCAAGGAGCGCATCCCGTACACGATTTCGGGCGGCCAGAGTTTCTTCGACAAGGCCGAGATCAAGGACATCATCAGTTATCTGCGTTTGCTGGCGAATGAAGACGATGACCCGGCCTTCATTCGCGCCGTGACGACGCCGCGCCGTGGCGTGGGCCAGTCGACGCTGGAGGTGCTCGGTGCGTTCTCGGGGCAGTGGCAGTGCTCGCTGTTCCAGGCCGTTTTTAAAGGCGGCATCGAGGCCAAGCTGACGGACCGCCAACTGGGGCCGCTGCGCGACTTCTGCAACTTCATCAACGACCTCGAATCGCGCGCCAGCCGTCCCGGCGCGGCCGGCAGCGGCGACAACGCGGCCGAAGTGCTCGATGACATGATGAAGGAAATCCACTACGAATCGTATCTGTACGATGCTTTCGAGGAACGCCAAGCGCAAAGCAAGTGGCAGAACGTGCTGGAATTCGTCAACTGGCTCAAGGAACGGGGCCGGGGCGGCAAGGACCGTGACGGCGAAGAAAAGAACGTGCTGGAATTGACGCAGATGGTGGCCTTGATGACCATGCTCGAGGGCAAGGACGAGGAGCAGGACGCCGTGCGCATGTCCACCCTGCACGCGTCGAAAGGGCTCGAGTTTCCGCACGTGTTTCTGGTGGGCGTGGAAGAGGGGATCTTGCCGCACAAGGGCGACCCTGACGCGCCGGCCGAAACCATCGCCGCGCGCATCCAGGAAGAGCGGCGGCTGATGTACGTGGGCATCACGCGGGCGCAGCGCACCTTGCACATCACGTGGTGCAAGAAGCGCAAACGGGCCGGCGAGCAAGTCCATTGCGACCCGTCGCGCTTCATCAAGGAAATGCAACTCGACGTGGGCGATGCCGTGCCGACGGAGGCGGAAGTCATTTCGCCGAAAGAACGCCTGGCGCGCATGAAGGCCTTGCTGGCCGCGCCGAAGGGCTAAGCGGCGTTTACGCTTCCACAGTGCCGTCGGGCGCGGTTTTCGGCACGATGGCCAGCTGCATGCCCAGCGCATCGAGCATCTTTAAAATGGTTTCAAAGCGCGGTTTACTGCCTTCGCGCAAGGCTTTATACGCGCCTTCACGCGTGATGTCGGCCCGGGCCGCCACCTTGCCCATGCCGTGGGCGCGCACCACGTCGTTCATGGCGGACTGGAACAGTTCGGCGTTGCCGGTGGCGACGATTTCGCTCATGTAGGCGGCCACGGCGGCTTTGCTGGTCAGGTGTTGTGTGGGATCAAATTTGCTCAATCCCAGCGCGTCGAGGTCGTCGAGGTCGAAGGTATCGCCATGGATGTCTTGATTCATGTCTTTCGTGCTCCTGTCGATGGGCTGGCTGCCGCTTTTTGCTTCCGGATGGCCGCCTGTTGGGCTTTCAATGTTTTCAGTATCGCTTGCGCGTGCTTGATGTCGCGCCGCTGGCTCGACTTGTCGCCACCGAGCAGCAGCAAGATCAGGGTGCCCAGGTTGGTCTCGTGAAAATACACGCGCCAGCCCGGTCCCGTCTGTAAAAAACGCAGCTCGCACACGCCTTCGCCCACGGGCCGCCAGTCGCCCTTTTTACCGTGCTGCAAATGCTTGATGCGCGCATCAATGGCGGCGGCAGCCACGTCGTGCAGGGAGTCTTCCCAGCGGCGGTATTCAGCCGTCTTGCGCGTGTCGATCAGGTCAGGCAAAGTGGATACGTCCATTGTAATCGTTTGTTCTCATTCGTCAAGCAGTTTGATTCAGTCATAAGGGAAGAATAGGCAGAAATGACCGCCTGACCGATGAGAATGGACGAGGTTTGTCCTGGCTCACGCCGCTGCGGCGGTAGAATGCCGCTTTCAGTCAGGAACCACCGAGAGCACCATGGACAATGCAGAACAGATGGAAATACGTTTCGTCGACATCGAAATCAAGCTGGCGCAGCAGGAAGACCTGGTCGAATCGCTGAACCAGATGGTGTACCAGCAGGGCAAGCGCATCGACCAGTTGGAAGCGATGCTGCACAAGCTGGGCGAACATGTGCGCGACGGGGCACAGCAGGCAAATGGCGGGCTGGTCAACGAGCGTCCGCCACATTACTAAATCGGCATCGTGATGCGGGACACATGAAAACCGTTCATCACTGGCGGGCGCGCTACCATCGGTAGTTGCTGGTGACGCAAGTGTTTCAGGCTGTTATTATTTCAGGCTGGCCCGCGACACAATCGCGGCTCTCTTGCGTTTCTTGAAAGAAGACATGACCCGTCCAACAATGCTCGTCATCGCCGCCAGCCTGATGCTGGCGCCAGCCGCCGCCGCTTTTGCCGCCACCGCGGCGCCTGCCACTATCGCTACCGCGGCGGCAACGCTGCCTGCCTCAAACCCGTTTGCGCAAGCGAGCAGCCTGCCATTCAACTATCCGCCGTTCGACAAGGTGCAGGACGCGGACTACGCGCCCGCCTTTACGGCAGGCATGGCCGCCAACCTGGCGGAAATCAGTGCGATTGCGAACAACAAGAAACCAGCCACGTTCGACAACACCATCGTGGCCATGGAGCGCTCGGGCCAGTTGCTGAGCCGTGTGCGCACCGTGTTTTCCGTGATGTCCGGCTCGAATACGAATGACACGATCCAAGGCCTGGAACGCGAACTGGCGCCGAAAATGGCGGCTCACAGCGACGCGATCATGCTCAACGACAAGTTGTTCAAGCGCATCGACACCCTGTACGCCAAGCGCGACAAGCTGGGCCTCGATGCCGAATCGAAACGCTTGCTGGAGCGTTACCACACGGACTTCGTGCGCGCCGGCGCCAAGCTGTCGGCGGCGGACAAGGAAAAGCTGCGCGCCTACAACGGCCAGCTCGCTGCCCTGTCGACCAAGTTCGCACAAAATGTGCTGAAGGAATTGAACGCGTCGGCCGTCGTCGTCGATACGCGCGAAGAACTGGATGGCCTGTCGCCTGCCGCCATCGAAGTGGCCGCCGGCCTGGCCAAGAAGCGCGGCCTGGACGGCAAATACGTGATTGCCCTCGTCAACACGACGGGCCAGGCGCCGTTGTCGCTGCTGACCAACCGCGCCTTGCGCGAACGCATCATGGCCGCTTCGCAAGCGCGCGGCAGCCGTGGCGGCGAGTTCGACAACACCCAGGAAGTGCTGGAACTGGCCAAACTGCGGGCCGAACGTGCCGCGCTGATGGGCTACCCGAACTACGCCGCGTATTCGCTGGAAGACCAGACGGCGCACGACACCACCGCCGTGAACGCCCTGCTGGGCGAGCTGGCGAAGCCGGCCGTCGTCAATGCGCGCCGTGAAGCGGACGATATCCAGAAGGTCATCGATGCAGGCAAAGGCGGCTTCAAGGTGGGCGCCGCCGACTGGGCCTTCTATAGCGACAAGGTACGCGCCGAACGCTACAACTTTGATGAAACGCAATTGAAACCGTACTTTGAAATGCACAGCGTGCTGACCAAGGGCGTGTTCTTTGCCGCCGGCAAGTTGTACGGTCTCACGTTCAAGCAGCGCACCGACTTGCCCGTCTACACGTCCGACATGCTGGTCTACGACGTCTTCAATGAAGACGGCACGCAGCTGGCGATTTTCACGCTCGATCCTTACGCGCGCAGCAACAAGCGCGGCGGCGCTTGGGCGAATGCCTATGTAGGCCAGTCGACCTTGCTGGGCCGCAAACCCGTCATCGCGAATAACCTGAACATTCCAAAGCCGGAAGCGGGCCAGCCGACCCTGATGACGTTTGACGAAGTCAACACCATGTTCCACGAATTCGGCCATGCGCTGCACGGCATGTTTTCGAACGTGAAATACCCGCGCTTTGCCGGCACCAGCGTGCCGCGCGACTTCGTCGAGTACCCGTCGCAAGTCAATGAAATGTGGGCGCTGTGGCCGGAAGTACTGCAAAACTATGCCAAGCATTATCAGACGGGCGCGGCGATTCCCGCCGAGCTGCTGGCGAAAGTGACGGCGGCCGACAATTTCAACCAGGGCTACAAAACCACGGAATACCTGGCGTCGGCCCTGCTGGACCAGCGCTGGCACCAGCTGACCCCGGCGCAAATCCCGACCGACGTGCTGGCGTTTGAAAAAGCCGCCTTGACGGATGCCGGCGTCGATTTCGCCCCGGCGCCGCCGCGCTACCGCACCACGTATTTCTCGCATGCGTTCGCGGGCGGCTACTCGGCCGGCTACTACGCGTATTTGTGGTCGGAAAAGCTTGATGCCGACACGGTCGAGTGGTTCAAGGAAAACGGCGGCCTGACGCGCAAGAACGGCGACTGGTTCCGTACTAAACTGCTGTCGCGCGGCGGCAGCGCCGATGCGCTCGACATCTACCGCAACTTCCGCGGTCGTGATGCGAAGATCGAGCCGCTGCTGGAACGCCGTGGTTTGAACGGCAAGTAATCCTCGTACCCGTCACCGGCCTGGCCGGTGATGAACATCAGTGGCCGCCAAGCAATGGGCGGCCATTTTTATTTGGCGAATCGCCACGCAGGCCGTGGTAAACCGCGCAGTTGGCGTGATGCACCACAGGATCGCCCATGTTGGATGACGCCTGTGTGACAGGCTGCTATGATCTGCCACTGGCCCGCGACGCGATCGCGGCTCTTCCCCGCGCTTTCAGAAAGATGTCATGATCCGTCCACAACTGCTCGTCATCGCCGCCAGCGTCATGCTGGCCCACGCCGCTCCGTCCGCCATGGCTGCCGCCACCGCAAAATCCGCGCCCGCCGCTGCCATCAGCGCCCAGAACCCCCTGCTGAAAGCCAGTCCGCTGCCATTCCAGATGCCGCAATTCGGCCTGATCAAGGATGAGCACTACGCGCCGGCGTTTGCCGAAGGCATGAAACGCCAGCTGGCTGAAGTCAACGCCATTGCGAACAATCGCCAGGCGCCCACGTTCGAGAACACCATCGTGGCGCTCGAGCGCACGGGGCAGCTGCTGCACCGCGTGAATAGCATCTTCAGCAACATGACCTCGACCAATACCAATGCCGTGCTGGAAGCGGTGGAAGTGGACGTGTCGCCAAAACTGGCCGCGCATGGCGATGCCATCACCTTGAATCCGAAATTGTTTACCCGCATCGACACCCTGTACGCCAAGCGCGACAAGCTGGGCCTCGATGCCGAATCCCTGCGCCTGCTGGAGCGCTACCACACGGACTTCGTGCGCGCCGGCGCCAAGCTGTCCGATGCGGACAAGGAAAAATTGAAAGCCTATAACGCCGAGCAGGCAGGCCTGGAAACGGCCTTCGCGCAAAACGTGCTGAAGGAAACGAATGCCAAGAGCATCGTCGTCGACACGCGCGCCGAACTGGCCGGCATGACGGACAGCGATATCGACACGGCCGCCGCCGCCGCCAAGGAACGCGGCTTGACGGGCAAGTTCGTCATCGCCCTCGTGAACACCAGCGGCCAGCCGCCGCTGGCCGTATTGACGGATCGTAAGACACGCCAGCGCCTGATGGATGCGTCGCTGAACCGGGGCAGCCAGGGCGGCGAGTTCGACAACCGCGCCATCGTGCTGAAGCTGGCGAAACTGCGCGCTGAACGGGCCACCTTGCTCGGTTACGCCAACTACGCCGCGTATTCGCTGGAAGACCAGACGGCCAAGACGACGACGGCCGTCAATACGCTGCTGTCGGAACTGGCGAAACCGGCCGTCGCCAACGCGCGCCGCGAAGCGGCCGACCTGCAGCAAGTGGTCGATGCGGAAAAAGGCGGTTTCCAGGTGGCAGCGGCCGACTGGGCCATCTACACGGACAAGCTGCGCAAGCAGCGTTTCAATTTCGATGAAAACGAGCTGAAACCGTACCTGGAATTGAATAGCGTGCTGAACAACGGTGTCTTCTTTGCCGCCAATAAACTGTACGGCATCAGTTTCAAGGAACGTAAAGATCTGCCGGTGTACAACCCGGACGTGCGCGTCTACGACGTGCTCGACGCCGACGGCAAGCCGCTGGCCCTGTTCATCGCTGACTTCTATGCGCGCGGCAACAAGCATGGCGGCGCGTGGATGAATGAATACGTGTCGCAGTCAATGCTGATGGGCACGCACCCGGTCGTGGCCAATCAATTGAACATTCCAAAGCCGCCGGCCGGCCAGCCTACCTTGCTGACCTTCGACGAAGTGACGACCATGTTCCACGAATTCGGCCATGCGCTGCACGGCATGTTTTCGAACGTGAAATATCCGCGCTTTGCCGGCACCAGCGTACCGAGCGACTTCGTCGAGTATCCATCGCAAGTCAACGAAATGTGGGCCGTGTGGCCGGAAGTGCTGCAAAACTACGCCAAGCACTATCAGAGCGGCGCGGCCATGCCGCAGGAATTGCTCGACAAGGTCACGGCGGCGAAGAAATTCAACCAGGGTTTCATGACGACGGAATACCTGTCGGCAGCGTTGCTGGACCAGCGCTGGCACCAGCTGGCGCCGAACCAGATCCCGACCGACGTGCTGGCTTTTGAAGCGGCGTCGCTGAAGGATGCGGGCGTCGATTACGCGCCCGTGCCGCCGCGCTACCGCACCAGCTACTTCTCGCACAGCTTCTCGGGCGGCTACTCGGCGGCGTATTACGCTTACCTGTGGTCGGAAAAACTGGATGCGGAATCGGTCAACTGGTTCAAGGAAAACGGCGGCCTGACGCGCAAGAATGGCGACTGGTTCCGCAGCAAATTGTTGTCGCGCGGCGGCAGCGTCGATGCGCTGCAACTGTTCCGCGACTTCCGCGGCCGCGATGCCACCGTGGAACCGCTGCTGGAACGCCGCGGCTTGAACGCGAAGTAAGACGCCCTCATCAGAAGCTTGCGTTGCGTTGACATGGCGCACGCAAGCTTTCCGTGCCGGCGGCGTAGAATTGAGTAAGATGTAATTAAGAAGGCAGTCGAAAGAGTATATGAGTCAGCAAGATTTGAATGGCATTACCCTGGAAGGTATCGTGACGCGCCTGCAAGCCCACTACGGCTGGGACGGCCTGGCCAAGCACATCGATATCAATTGCTTCATCAGCGATCCCAGCATCAAGTCGAGCCTGAAGTTTTTGCGCAAGACCCCGTGGGCCAGAAGCAAGGTGGAACAATTGTTCCTGGACACGCAATTTACTGACTGACAGGAAAAAACATGGATAGCAAACTCAAGGAATCGTTGCAACAACTGCATTCGACACTGGAAACCAGCGGCCCCGTCGATGAAGAACTGCATGGTTTGCTGCAAAAACTCGATGTCGACATCAAGTTGCTGATGGAAAAACGCGCCGCGCAGGAACAGGAAGAAGAGTCGACCACCTATGGACTGGCCGAGCGCAGCCAGGAATTGTCGGCCAAGTTTGCCGTCAAGCATCCGAAACTGGAGCCGGCGCTGCGGGAACTTGGTGAAATTCTTGCCAACATGGGTATTTGAATAAATTGCGGGAATTGCCGGGCCTTGTCCAGCCGGGACGGGCCTTCTTTCTCCCAAGTAATTGAAAAATAAACGTTTTTTGTACTGAAATCCAACAGTAAAAAGCAGGCCGTCAGGTTGGAAATGGCCAATTCCGGTACAATTCGTACCCTATGAGCTCCCCTACCAATTTATTTGCGACCGTTCCCAAGCGGTCTGCCCGCGCTGCCGTGGCGCCTTTCCTGCCGATGTCGCGTGCCGAGATGGACGCGCTGGGCTGGGACCAGTGCGACGTCATCCTCGTCACGGGCGACGCCTACATCGACCATCCGAGTTTCGGCATGGCCCTCGTTGGCCGCCTGCTCGAAGCGCAAGGTTACCGCGTTGGCATCATCAGCCAGCCGGACTGGCTGTCGGCCGAAGCGTTCCGCATCCTCGGCAAGCCGCGTCTGTACTACGGCATTACCGCCGGCAACATGGATTCCATGGTCAACCAGTACACGGCCGACCGCAAGATCCGCTCCGACGACGCCTATACGGCCAATGCCGAACCGAACAAGCGCCCTGACCGCGCCGTCACCGTGTACGCCCAGCGCGCGCGCGAAGCGTATCCCGACGTGCCCATCGTCATCGGCAGTATCGAAGCATCGTTGCGCCGCATCGCCCATTACGATTACTGGTCGGACAAGGTCCGCCGTTCCGTCTTGCCCGATTCCAAGGCCGATCTGCTGATCTTCGGTAATGCCGAACGGGCGCTGGTCGACCTGACCCACCGCCTGGCCGCCGGCGAATCGATCAAGGATATCCGCAACTTGCGCGGCACGGCCTTCATGGTGCCGTCTGGCTGGTTGCCCGGCGACGACTGGGGCGTGCACAATTCCACCCGCGTCGACGTGCCCGGCAAGATCGATCCGCACTACAGCCCGTATGAGATGGTGCAGGAAGACAAGACTGCCTGCGCCACGGAAAATGCGTCGAAATCGGCCGAAGTCATCAAGCCGATCCGCATCATGAGCCGCGAAGAGCGCCTGGCCATGGCCAAGGAAAAGCACGACAAGACGGTCGTGCGCCTGCCCGCCTATGACGTCGTCAAGGATGACCCCGTCATGTATGCGCACGCGTCGCGCGTGTTCCACCTGGAATCGAATCCCGGCAATGCGCGCGCCATGGTGCAGGCGCACGGCGAACGCGACGTGTGGCTGAACCCGCCGCCGTTGCCGCTGGCCATGGACGAGATGGATGGCGTGTACGACATGAATTACGCGCGCGCTCCGCACCCGAGCTATGGCAAGGCGCATATCCCCGCCTGGGAAATGATCCGCTTTTCCGTCAACATCATGCGCGGCTGCTTCGGCGGCTGCACCTTCTGCTCGATCACGGAACATGAAGGCCGCATCATCCAGAGCCGTTCGGAACCGTCGATCTTGCGCGAAATCGAGCATATCCGCGATAAAACCAAAGGTTTTACAGGCACCATTTCCGATATGGGCGGTCCGACGGCGAATATGTATCGCCTTGCCTGCAAGGAAAAAGAGATCGAAGTCTCGTGCCGCCGCCTGTCGTGCGTGTACCCGTCCATCTGCGTCAACCTGGGTACGGACCACAGCAAGCTCATCTCGTTGTACCGCAAGGCGCGCGCCATTCCCGGCATCAAGAAAGTCTTGATCAGCTCGGGCTTGCGCTACGATCTGGCCGTGCGTTCGCCCGAGTACGTGAAGGAACTGGTCACGCACCACGTGGGTGGCTTGCTGAAGATCGCGCCCGAGCACACGGAAGAGGGCACCTTGTCGAAGATGATGAAGCCCGGCATCGGTGCGTACGACGAGTTCAAGGAAATGTTCGACCGTTTCTCGCTGGAAGCGGGCAAGAAGCAGTATCTGATTCCGTATTTCATCGCCGCCCATCCGGGCACGACGGACCTGGACATGCTGAACCTGGCCCTGTGGCTGAAGAAGAACAACTTCAAGCTCGACCAGGTGCAAACCTTCATGCCCACGCCGATGGCCATGGCCACGACCATGTACCACACGCGCAAGAATCCTTTGCGCAAGGTCACGGCGGATTCGGAAGTGGTGGAAACGGCCCGTAGCGGCAAGATCCGCCGCACGCACAAGGCGTTCCTGCGCTACCAGGACCCGGCCAACTGGCCGATCCTGCGCGAAGCGCTGGTCAACATGGGCCGTGGCGACTTGATCGGCAATGGCGACAAGCATTTGATACCCGCCTGGACGTCGTCGGAATCGGGCGGCCTGGCCGCAGGCGAACGCAGCCGCCAGACGCATGGTGCCGGCACGCCGGACAAGTTCAAGGTCACGCCGGGCAAGAACCGCATCGCTCTGGGCGGTACGGCAGCGGCGCCCAAAGCGTCGGCCGCCGAGTCGAAGGTGCGTCCATCGATCTTGTCGACCATCAAGACCAAGGCCAAGCCGGCCGCCGCGCCGATGGGCCGTGGCAGCAAGCCGCCAGCCAAGGGCGGCCATGGGGCGCCGGCACGAGGCGGACGCAAGTAAGCGGTTCTTCCCCCTCGGGCATTGACTGAAACCCGGCAACGCGACCTGCGTTGCCGGGTTTTTTGCTATCGGTGCACCAGGATGGGGCGGCGGACCGCCGTGGTGGCGGGATTTTTACCAATATTTAAAAATTGAATAGAGCAAAAGGCAATTTTCCCTTGTGGCAACTTGGTGTTTGAAAATATACTCGTTGAATATTTAGCCGTACGGCAACAAAGCTGCCATTCTGGCAAGCGCCAGCGTACGCGATTCCAGCGTTGATATGAAAAGAGATGCCAATTGAAATGCCTTTCCTGCCAGGCCGAGAATAAGCCGGGCGCCAAATTCTGCTCTTCCTGCGGCACGACGTTTGCCGTTGCCCCGGCCGCCGCCGCTCCCGTGCCAGGCAAATCCTGTGGCCAATGCGGCCATGACTGCAAGCCGGACGCCAAGTTCTGCCCCAAGTGCGCGTTCAGCTTTGCCGTGGCGCCCGTTGCCGCGCCGGTGCCGCCGCCGCTGCCGGAACCTGTCATCGAGGCCGTGATCGAGCCAGTTACTGAGCCCGTCGTTGAGCTTGTTGTTGAGCCGGTTCCGACGCCAGTGCCGGAGCTGGTCGCGCCACCGCCGCCACCACCTGTGCTGGAAAAGCGCCGTGCCGAGCCTGTGCCCGAACCTGTACCCGAGCCAGCTCCCGCCCCCGATGTGCCGGCGGACAGCCCGCCGGCTGGCAACCGCACGAAACTGATCGCCGCCGCTGTCGCAGCGGTGGTACTGCTGGGCGGTGCGGGCGCTTACTATTTCCTGTCAAGCAAGCCAACTGCCGCGGCGCCGGAACCCGTTCCAGCCTTGCCCGTGCAGGCGGACCCTGCGCCTGCAGCCGAGCAGCCGCTGGCCATCAGCGACCCGGTGCTCGATGGCGCCACGGCGACCGCGCCTGCGGCGGCCGCAGCCGAACCGGTGCCAGTGCCGGCCGCCGTTCCTGCACCAGCCTCTGTTCCGGCACCCGCGCCGGCACCCGCACCAGCACCGGCCCCCGTTGCGGAAAAACCGGCCAAGCCCGTCAAGGTGACACCGCCACCGGCGCCCGTCAAACAGACTAGTGGCCTGGAAAGCGTGATCACGGAGAGCCTGTCGGAAGCGAGCCATTGCATGAGCCAGCGCAAATACGACTGTGCCATTGCCAACGCGAATGCCGTGTTGCGCATGGAAACGGGCAACCGCCATGCGCTCGACATCAAGCGCAAGGCGAAGGAAGCGCAGGACAAGGCGCTGTCGCAAATCCAGATCGAGTAAGCCGTGTGGCTTGCCTCCCATTCCTATTTTGATCTTTCCGGAGAATAACGTGAAAAACTTGAAACAAATTGCCAAGCCCATGGTGGCGCTGCTGGTCGTGTCTTCGATGCTGGCCGGTTGCGCCGCGCCGGGCGGCCCTGGCGCCACGGGTAACACCACCGCTGCAGGTACGGAAGCGGCCAGCGGCGAATGCAATACGGCCATGCTGGCCGGCATCGGCGCCGTCGTGGGCGGCTTGCTCGGTGGTGGCAACAATACCGTGCGCGGCGCGGCCCTGGGCGCCAGCCTGGGCGCGCTCGCTTGCGTGGCCTTGAATTATCAAAGCCAGCAAGTCAAGACGTCGCAGCAGGTGCAGGCCGACTACAAGGTGGCCAACAAGGGCAAGCTGCCCGAGCAGTCGACCCTGGTGAAATACGAGACGGGCTTTACGCCATCGTCCGTGCGTCCGGGCCAGAAGGCGCAGACCAATTCGTATATCGAAGTGGCGGCCGGTACGCGCGATCCGAACCCGCTGGTGGAAGAGGAATTGAGCCTGTACAAGCCAAGTGGCGAACTGATCAAAACCGTGCGCAAGGTCGTCAGCAGCAATAACGGCAGCGGCGCCTACAAGGGCGGCTTCTCGATTCCCATGCCTGAAGGCGTGCCGCAGGGCATTTACCCGGTACGCACGGCCCTGTACCTGAATAGCAAGCGCGTCGGCGGCCAGGACGTCAAGCTGCAGATCGTCCAGCGCCAAGCGCCTGCATCCGATCTGCAACTGGCGCTGGCCTACTAACACAGCATGACCACGGGGCGGCCAGGCAGGCGGCCCCTTCCGATTTCCCCCTTCCAGGCCAGACATGACCATTTCCACAGAAGTACCTAAATCTCTTCCCTTTTCCTCCGCACTCGGTTCGTTGATCGAAGCGACCGACGCCATCAAGAATTTCCGCGCGATTGCCCTGCTGGCCCTGACCTTTATCGGCGCCGTGCTCGTCGGCGGCCTGCTGACGATGCTTGCCGGCAGCATGAGCAGCGTGCTGCTGGGCTTCCTGGGCGGCCTGATGGCTTTCCTCGTCATGTTTTACGGTTCCAACGCCGTGGGCATCCTGCTGATGCGCGATGCGCAAGGCCAGTCAGGCATGAGCCTGGTTGATGCCGTGCTCGTTTCGCTGTACACGAGCCACCGCCTGATCGCGGTCGTGTTCCTGGAATTTCTGATCGTGCTGGCGGCCATGATCGCCATTGCCATCATCTTGTTCGTCTGCAAGATTCCCGTGCTCGGCCCCGTGCTGTACACGGTCGTCTTCCCGCTGTCGGCCATCGTGCTGGGCGTGCTGGTGTTTGCGCTGTTCTACGTGATGCTGCCGCTGGCCGGCCCTGCCGCCTGGTCGGGCGCCACCGTGTTCCAGATCATTGCCCGCCTGAACCTGATCGTGCGCACCAAGCTGGTGTCCGTGATCCTGCTGGAAGTGCTGCTGTTCCTGATCACCTCGTTTGTGGCGCTGCTGATCTTTGGCGTGATCGGTACCGGCGTGTCGCTGACAAGCGGCATGTCGGCCGGCATCCTGGGCCTGGGCGGCCAGATGAACATGTATTCCCTCGCTTCGGGTCTGAGCGGCGGTTCCGGCTACATCATCGCAGCCGGTCTGGGCGGCGGCTTGCTGCTGGCGGCCGCGGCCGTCGTGCCTGGCCTGATCTTCACCAAGGGCGTGTGCATCATCTACCTGAACGCCACGCGCAATGTCGATTTCAGCGCTTCGGAAGCGAGCCTGAACGACGGCCTGGCCACGGTCAAGAAAAAAGCCGAAGAAGCGCGTGAACGCGCGCGTGCCCTGGCCGAACAGGCGACTGCGCCCGCCGCCCCGGCCACGCCGGCTGCCGCGCCCGTTGACAGCCTGCACTGCCCGAGCTGCAAGGCACCGGTCGCGTCCGATGACGTGTTCTGCGGCGAATGCGCGCATAAACTCAAGTAAGGCAGACCATGGCGCAATTCTGTAAACAGTGCGGCACCGCCCATGCGCCCGACGCGCGTTTCTGCGACGAGTGCGGCAAGGCCGTCAACGTCGCGCCGTCTCCGGCACCCGCCGCGCCCGCCAAACCGGCTGGCGCTGGCGTGCAGCGGCGCCACATCATGATCGCCGGCGGCGCGCTGGCGGTGGTCGTCGTGGCCGGTGGCGCGCTGGCGTGGCTGCTGGCGCCCGAGGCGGCGTCGGCCAGCAGTTTCAGCCGCGCCATCGACGCCCACCTGGCGACCGACGAGGCGGCACGCGACAAGCTGCTGTGCTTGTCCAACTTGCCGTACCAGAAGGAAGAAATCCGCGTGGCGTCGTACGACAGTTCCACTCGGCAATGGCTCGATATCCTCGTGCGTGGCGGCCTGTACAACGCTCCCGTCGAGCAAAGCAGCGGCGGTTGGATTGCGCAATCGCAATTTGTCTATGCGCTGGCCGCACCGGGCAAGGCGGCCTTGCGCGGCGACAAGCTGTGCGTGGCCAAGGGCGTGAAAGTGGCCAGTGTCAGCGGCTACGAGCAGGTGCGCGAGATGGGCGGGCAGCAGGTGGCGATGGCGACAGCCAAGCTGGCGCTGACCGATGAGGCGGCGTGGCTCGCCAAATCGCCGGACCGTGCGCTGATCCTGCAGCGTTTGCCACATGGCGTCCTGGAAGTGCAACTGCCGCTGGCGCTGGTCGACAAGCAATGGCAAGTCACCGACCGCGCGCAAATGCACGAGGCCGCCATGGCCATGGCGGGCGCCATGCGCAACGCGTCCGGCGCGCAAGGAGCGGGCATGCTGGACAAGCTGAAAAGCCTGTTCAGCTTTGGCGGCCACCCGCTGGTGGGCAAATGGAAGACCTCGGCGGGCGAAGTCCTGGAATTTACGCGGGACAGCATGATCGATGAACATGGCAAGGCAAGCAAGGCCACGTTTACCGCCGAGGGCAATGTCGTGACGATCCTCTCGGAAGAGCGGGGCGGCATGCCCATGCAGGTCAGTCTGAGCAACAGCAACAATACGGCAACGCTCATGCTTGGCGGCTTGCGGATCGCGGTCCTGCAGCGGGTGCGCGACTAGCCCATTTTCCAGACGGCGCAGCTTGTTGTCTCGCATCATCCCGGAGCCCGGCCATGCCGGGCTTTTTTACGCCCGTCTGGCGGCGACCCAACGCCAATTTATCTTGACATCAAGATAGTTTGCTCCCACACTGGTTTTTTATCTTGATGTCGAGATAGTCCATGCCTGCCTCTCCTGTCCGCCCCGCCTGGGGCGATATTCTGCTCACGGCGCTGGCGCCCCTGATCTGGGGCTCCACGTATATCGTCACGTCAGAACTGCTGCCGCCGGACCGGCCCTTCACGGCGGCCCTGATCCGCGTGCTGCCGGCCGGCTTGCTGTTGCTGCTGGTCATGCGGCGCTTGCCCGCGCGGCGCGACTGGGGCCGCGTGCTGATCCTGTCGGCGCTGAATATCGGCGTGTTCCAGGCGTTGCTGTTCGTCGCTGCCTACCGCTTGCCCGGCGGCCTGGCGGCCGTGGTGGGCGCCGTCCAGCCGCTGCTGGTGATGGGCCTGGCCTGGGGCGTGGAAGGGCGCCGTCCGGCCCGCCTGGCCTTGGGAGCCAGCGTACTGGGCGTGGCCGGCATGGGCGTTTTGTTATTGTCGCCGCGCACGGTGTGGGAACCGATCGGCATCGCCGCCGCGCTGGGCGGCACGGCCTGCATGGCGGCCGGTACCTATCTGACGCGGCGCTGGAAGCCGGACTTGCCCGTGCTGGCGCTGACGGGCTGGCAATTGCTGCTGGGCGGCCTGATGCTGGCGCCCGTCGCCTGGCTGGCCGACGCGCCGCTGCCGGCCTTGTCCTTGCCGCAAATATTGGCCTACGCCTACCTGTGCCTGGCCGGCGCCCTGCTGGCGTACGCGCTGTGGTTTCGCGGCATCGCCAGGCTGTCGCCCGTGGCCGTCTCCTCGCTGGGGCTGCTCAGTCCCCTGATGGCCGTCGTGCTGGGCTGGGCCTTGCTGGGCCAGGCCATGACGGGCTGGTCGATGCTGGGCTTGCTGCTGGTGCTGGCCAGCGTGCTGGCCGTGCAATGGGCCAGCACCCGACCCGCAACAAACTCCTGAATCCGTGCATTTCCCCTCGGCAGGCTGATCGCATCGGCCTGCCCGTTTCCCTCTGGGCGCTCCTTTTTGCTGCACCGCACATACAGTTTTGCTTGCACTGTAATAGGGCATTGAGGCACTATTCGCTTCGCGCAAACGTTTGCGCGCCGTAAAATTCCATAAAAGCATGATCTACACGTGCTTGACCAACAACTCTGGAGACGCTCATGACATCCCGTATTCGCCTGAAAATGATTGCCGCCGCTGTCCTGGTGTGTGCCTTGCCCGCCGTGCCGGCGATGGCGCAGACACCTGCCAAACCGAAGGTGGCGCTGGTGATGAAGTCGCTCGCCAATGAATTTTTCCTGACCATGGAAAATGGCGCCAAGGCGCACCAGAAGGCGAATGCCGCCAAGTACGACCTGCTGTCGAACGGCATCAAGGATGAGACGGATACGTCGAGCCAGATCAAGCTGGTCGAGCAAATGATCGTCTCGCGCGTCAACGCGCTGGTGATCGCCCCGGCCGACTCGAAAGCGCTGGTGCCGGTGCTGAAGAAAGCCATCGACGCGGGCATCATCGTCGTCAATATCGACAACAAGCTCGACGAAGGCGCCCTGAAAGAAAAGGGCATCAGCGTGCCGTTCGTCGGCCCGGACAACCGCAAGGGCGCCAATGTCGTCGGCGACTTCCTGGCCAAGCAGATCAAGAAGGGCGACCCGGTCGGCATCATCGAAGGCGTGTCGACGACCTACAACGCGCAGCAGCGCACCCTGGGCTTCCAGGATGCGATGAACGCGGCCGGCGCCAAGGTCGTCAGTGTGCAGTCGGGCCAGTGGGAAATCGCTCCTGCCAACACGGTGGCGGCCGCCATGCTGAACGCCAATCCGAATATCAAGGCTTTGCTGTGCGGTAACGACAACATGGCCATCGGCGCCATTTCCGCCATCAAGGCGGCCGGCAAGACGGGCAAAGTGCTCGTCGTCGGTTACGACAACATCAACGCCATCAAGCCGATGCTGGCCGATGGCCGCGTGCTGGCTACCGCCGACCAGTTCGGTTCGCAGCAAGCCGTGTTCGGCATCGACACCGTGCTGAAAGCGCTGGCGCAGAAGAAGAAACAGGCCGATCTGGGTGGCGTCATCGAAACCAAGGTCGAACTGGTCGCCAAGGGCGCCAAGTCCTGATCGTTTGATCCCGCCGGGGCCAGCGCCATAGCAACATTGCTGGCGCCGGCCCCGCCGTCTTTTGCCGCGGAGTTTTATCATGCCTACCGACATTCCCCCGGCGCCATCAGCCGCCACCCCTCTATTGACCTTGGATAATATCGGCAAATCCTATGTCGGCCCCGTGCTGGGCGGCGTGGGCCTGCGCTTCGCCCCTGGCCAGGTCATGGCGCTGACGGGCGAAAATGGTGCTGGCAAGAGCACCCTGTCGAAGATCATCTGCGGCCTGGAGCAAGCCACCACGGGCATAATGCTGCTCGACGGCAAGCCTTACCAGCCCGCCTCGCGCGGCGCGGCCGAAGCGCTGGGCATCCGCATGGTGATGCAGGAACTCAATTTGATTCCTACCCTGTCGATCGCGGAAAACCTGTACCTGAAAAACCTGCCGCAGCGTTTCGGCTTCATCGACCGCGCCCGTCTCGAGCGCGACGCGCGCGAACAGATGGAAAAAGTGGGCTTGGGCGGCCTCGACCCGTGGACACTCGTGGGCGAACTGGGCATCGGCCACCAGCAAATGATCGAGATCGCGCGCAATCTGATTGGCGCCTGCCGCCTGCTGGTGCTCGACGAGCCGACGGCCATGCTGACGCACCGCGAAGTGGAATTGCTGTTCCTGCAGATCGAGCGCCTGAAAGCCGAAGGCGTGTGCATCATCTATATTTCCCACCGCCTGGAAGAACTCAAGCGCGTGGCCGACCGCATCGCCGTGCTGCGCGATGGGCAACTCGTGTGCGACGACGATATCGCGGGCCACTCCGCCGCCGACCTGGTCGGCCTGATGGTGGGGCGTTCGGCCGACGATGCGGTGGACTTGAGCGGGCGCACCATCGGCGCGCCGCTGCTGCGCGTGCGGGGATTGGCGCGCGGCAAGGTCGTCAACCCGACCTCGTTCGACTTGCGCGCCGGCGAAATCCTCGGCATCGCCGGCCTGATCGGCTCGGGCCGCACGGAATTGCTGCGCCTGATCTTCGGCGCCGACCGTGCCGACGCGGGTGACGTGTTCCTTGGCGACAGCGAAACGCCGGCCGCCCTGGCCTCGCCGCAGGCAGCGGTGAAAGCGGGCATCGCCATGATCACGGAAGACCGCAAGGGACAAGGCTTGTTGTTGCGCCAGTCCATCGCCGTCAACACGACCCTGGCCTCGCTCGACACCGTCAGCGGCGCGGGCTGGCTCAACGATGCGTCCGAAGCGTCGGTGGCCGATGATTACATTCAACGCCTGGGCATCCGCTCGCGCAACAGTGCGCAAACGGTGGCGGAACTGTCCGGCGGCAACCAGCAAAAGGTGGTGATCGCCCGCTGGCTGTACCGCGACTGTCCCGTCATGCTGTTCGACGAGCCCACGCGCGGCATCGATATCGGCGCCAAGTTTGATATTTATCAGGTGCTGGCCGAACAGGCGCGCCAGGGCAAGGGCCTCGTCATTGTATCGAGCGACTTGCGCGAGCTGATGCTGATCTGCGACCGCATCGCCGTCATGAGCGCCGGCAGCATCGTCGAGACCTTCGAGCGCGGCGCCTGGAGCCAGGACGCGCTGCTGTCGGCCGCCTTCTCCGGCTATTTGACCCCCACTTCCACTCCAGCTGCGGCCTGATCCGCCGGAAAGATTCCCATGACCACCAATTCCTCTCCTTCGTATCTGCAGCGCAGCCTGGCCGACCTGAAAAACTATGCGGGCCTGATCGGCGCCCTGGTCGCCATGTGCGTGCTGTTCTCGTTCGCCAGCGAAAACTTTTTCACTTTGGCCACCTTGAGCACCCTGTCGAACAATATTCCGACCCTCGTCGTGATGGCTGTCGGCATGACCTTCGTGCTGATCATCGGCGGCATCGATTTATCGGTGGGTTCCGTGATGGCGCTGGCCGCTTCCGTGCTGTCGCTGGCCGTCGTGCACTGGGGCTGGCCCGTGTGGAGCGCGGCCCTGCTGGGCATGTTCGTCGCCGCGCTGTGCGGCGCCACCACAGGTTTGATTTCCGTCGGCTGGCGCATTCCCTCGTTCATCGTGTCCTTGGGCGTGCTGGAAATGGCGCGCGGCATGGCGTATCAAGTGACGAACTCGCGCACGGAATACATTGGCAGCGCCGTTGACGGCATCAGCTCGCCGATCGCGTTTGGCCTGTCGCCCGCCTTCATCGCCTCGATCGCCATCGTCGTCATCGGCCATTTGGTGCTCACGCGCACGGTGCTGGGACGCCACTGGATTGGCATCGGCACGAATGAAGAAGCTGTGCGTTTGTCCGGCATTAACACGAAGCCGTCGAAAGTACTGGTGTTTGCACTGATGGGCTTTCTTGCCGGCGTGGGCGCGCTGTTCCAGGTGTCGCGCCTGGAAGCGGCCGATCCGAACGGCGGCGTGGGCATGGAATTGCAAGTGATCGCCGCCGTCGTGATCGGCGGCACGAGCTTGATGGGCGGACGCGGTTCCGTCATCAGCACCTTTATCGGCGTATTGATCATTTCCGTGCTGGAAGCGGGCCTGGCGCAAGTGGGCGTGTCCGAACCCGTGAAACGCATCGTCACGGGCCTGGTGATCGTCGCGGCCGTGGTGCTCGATACCTACCGCCGTCGCGGCGAGCGTTCATAATACTGGCCCATGGCAACCATCAAACAAGTGGCGCAGGCGGCGGGGGTGTCGTTTACCACCGTGTCGCACGTCCTCAACAATACCCGCCCCGTCAGCGACGAGGCGCGCCGCGCCGTGCTGGCAGCGGCGGAGGCACTGCATTACGTGCCCAGCGCCTTGGCGCGTTCCCTGCGCAGCCGCAGCACGGGCACCATCGGCCTGATCATTCCGAATAATACGAATCCGTATTTCTCGGAAGTGGCGCGCGGCATCGAGGACAGCTGCTACGCGGCCGGCTACAGCGTGATTTTATGCAATTCCGATGACGACCCCGTCAAGCAGCGCGACTATTTAAATGTACTGTTGACCAAGCGCTGCGACGGCCTGATTTTGTCCGCGCTGGCCGACAGCGACGGCGAATTGCTGCGCAAGATGAAGGTGCCGGCCGTGCTGCTCGACCGCGCGCCCAGCGACCTGTCCATCGATGCGGTGGCCGTCGACAACCGCGCCGGCGGTGCCCTGGCCGCGCGCCATTTGCTGGGCCTGGGGCGCCGGCGTTTCGCCTGCATCGCCGGTCCCCGTGAAGTGAGCATTTCCAATGAGCGCATCGATGGCGTGCGCAGCGCCATGGCGGACGCGGGCGTAGTCCTGGACGACGCGCTGTGCCGCCATAGCGATTTCACGAGCGCGGGTGGCTATGCGGCCGCACTGGACCTGCTGGCGCTGCCGCCAGGCCAGCGCCCCGACGCCCTGTTCTGCTGCAATGACTTGATGGCCTTTGGCGCCCTGCGCGCCGCCGCCGAGCGCGGCATTGCCGTGCCCGGGGACCTGGCCGTCGTGGGCTTCGACGATATCGACTTGGCCAGTTTCGTGCATCCAGCCTTGACCAGCGTGGCGCAAAATACGCGCGAGCTGGGCCACATTACGGCCGCCTGCCTGCTGGCGCGTATCGCCGACCCCGCCTTGCCGCGCCAGCAGCGCAGCATCGCGCCCGCACTGCACGTGCGTGGCTCCAGCGTGGCGGCCGCTGTAACTTCTACCGCACTTACTTCTTCACCTGCAACTGAACTGATGGGAATGACATCATGATCGTGGTTATCGGCAGCATCAATATGGACCTGGTCTTGCGCGTGCCGCGCATGCCCCTCCCCGGCGAAACCCTGACGGGTGGCGCGTTTAGAACCATTCCTGGCGGCAAGGGCGCCAACCAGGCCGTGGCCTGCGCGCGCCTGAGCGGCAAAGTGGCCGGTGCCCAGCAAGTGGCCATGGTCGCTTGCGTGGGCGACGATGCGTTTGGCGCGACCCTGCGCGCGGCGCTCGTCGGCGACGGCATCATCGACAGCCACATCACGACCTTGCCCGGTGTCGCGTCCGGCATCGCCTCCATCCTCGTCGACGACAACGGCCAGAACAGCATCGTCATCGCCGGCGGCGCCAACGATCTGCTCAGTCCCGCGCATATCGACGCGGCAAAAGAGCTGATCGAGCAGGCCGACATCGTCGTGCTGCAGCTGGAAACCCCGATGGCCACCGTCGTGCACGCGATCAAACTGGCCCGTTCGCTGGGCAAGACCGTGGTGCTGAACCCGGCTCCGGCCGCCAGCTTGCCGGAAGGCGTGCTGGAACTGGTCGATTACCTGATTCCGAATGAAATCGAAGCGGCCATGCTGGCCGGCGTCAGCCCGGAAGGCGCGGACGTCAAGGCGCTGGCCGCCGCGCTGCAAAAGCTGGGCAGCGACAACGTCATCATCACCTTGGGTTCCAAGGGCGTGCACGCGGCCCTGTACGGCGGCGATTACACGTTCCCGGCCGAAGCGGTGAAAGCCGTCGACACGACGGCCGCCGGCGATACCTTCATCGGCGGCTTCGTGGCGGGCCTCGCGTCCGGCATGGACGAGGCCGAAGCGATCCAGCAAGGCCAGCGCGCGGCCGCCTGGAGCGTCACCAAGCCCGGCGCGCAAACGTCGATCCCCCACTTGCACGAGCTGTTCTGAATCCATGAAAAAATCACCGCTGCTTAATATTGCGCTGTCGCAACTGATCGCTTCGCTCGGCCATGGCGACATGCTCGTCATCGGCGACGCGGGCTTGCCCTCGCAGCCAGGCGTGCCCTTGATCGACCTGGCCCTGACGCGCGGCATCCCCGGCTTCATCGATACCGTAAACACGGTATTGAGCGAAATGCAGGTGGAATACCATTTGCTCGCCAGCGAGTTGCCGCAGCATAATCCGGCCATGGCGGCGCAGGTGGCGGCCCTGGCCTTGCCCGATGCGCGCCAGGTGACGCACGACGAGTTCAAGCAATTGAGCAAGGGCGCGCGCGCCATCGTGCGCACGGGCGAATGCAGTCCGTACGCCAACATCATTCTGGTGGCTGGCGTCGTGTTTTAACGCAAACAATGGTGTGATTGTTTGCTAAAAACATCAACGCTATTGTCCGCACTGAAATAATTATCCATCGGCAAAAGGGGCGGCTACAATAGCCTTACCCCTGCCAACGCGGCAGCTTCCTGTGGTGTCCCGCCATGCCGATGAAAGCCTCCGACGCTTTCCGCTGCTGTTTCATTCTGCTGCTGTGCCTGGCCACGCCCGTCCGGGCGCTGGAAGCCGTCTCCCTGCACCTCAATTTCACGCACCAGTTCCAGTTCGCCGGCTATTACGCGGCCATCGAGCAGGGCTATTACCGCGAGGCGGGGCTGGAGGTGAAACTGGTCGAAGGCAGCGGCGTGCCGCTTGCCGAGGCGGCCGTGCTGGCGGGCCAGGCCGAGTATGGCGTGGGCAACAGCACCTTGTTGCTCAGCCGCCTGGCGGGCAAGCCCGTGGTGGTGCTGGCCGTCGTGTTCCAGCATTCGCCCAGCGTGCTGCTGATGCGCCAGCAGGGCGGCGCACCCGACGTGCGCAAGCTGGTGGGGGCGCCCGTGATGATCGGTGCGGCCGTCAATGTGGCGGCCGCCTCCGATGAAGTGTCGCTATTCCTGGGGAAAATGGGCGTCGCGCCGCAGCAGATGCGCCACTTGCCGCCCAGCTACCGGATCGAGGATTTGATCGATGGCAAGGTCGATGCGATTGCTGCGTATTCCACCAATGAACCGGACTACCTGGACCGGGCGGGCTTTTCCTATTACCAGTTTACGCCGCGCACGGCCGGCATCGATTTTTACGGCGACAATTTGTTTACCAGCGAACAGGAACTGCGTCGCCATCCCGAGCGTGTCAAAGCGTTCCGCGCGGCCAGCCTGCGCGGCTGGCAATACGCGATGGCGCACCGCGAGGAAATGGCGCGCGTGATTCACGCCAAATACAGCCAGCGGCACGACCAGGCGCACTTGCTGTACGAGGCGCAGCAAATGGAATTGCTGCTGCAGCCCGTGCTGGTGGAGCTTGGCTACATGAATCCCCAGCGCTGGCAGCACATCGCCGACACGTACGCGGCCATGGGCGTGCTGCCGCCCAATGCCACGGCCAGCCGCGCCTACAAGGGCTTCCTGTACCGCCCCGTGCCAGGCGCCGACCTGGGCTGGCTGTACCTGTCGCTGGGGCTGGCGGGCAGCTTGCTGGCTGTGTCGGCCGGCTTCCACTTCAACAACCTGGCGCGCGAGCGCCGCCGCACGGAGGAAACCATCCGCCAGGGGGAATTGCGCTTTCGCACCATGTTCGAGGAAGCACCCATGGGCATCGCCCTGATCGATACCGTGAGCGGACAGTTTCTGGATATCAATCCGCGCTATCTGGCCATCGCCGGACGCACCTTGGAGGACATGAGGCGCTCGAGCTGGATGGAGATCAGCCATCCCGACGATGTGGCCGGCGAGCAGGCGCACGTGGCGCAGCTGCTGGCGCGGCACCTGCAGGGTTTCCGCCACGCCAAGCGCATCGTGCGTCCCGATGGCGGCGTGGTGTGGGTCGATGCCTCGGTGACGGCCATCGCCACGGCGCGCCACGGCGGGCCGCACCACCTGTGCATGCTGGAAGACGTGACGGACAAGCGGCAAACGGAAGCGCTGATCTGGCAGCAAGCCAATTTCGATACTTTGACGCAATTGCCGAACCGCCGCATGTTCCACGAGCGCCTGCGCCTGGCGCTGGCCCAGGGGCGGCGCGATGCGAGCCGCGTGGCCATCCTGTTCATCGACCTCGACCATTTCAAGGAAGTCAACGACACGCTCGGCCACCACCAGGGCGACATCTTGCTGATCGAGGCGGCGCGGCGCATCCGCGTGGGCGTGCGCGAGACGGACACGGTGGCGCGCCTGGGCGGCGATGAGTTCACGGTGATCCTGTCCGACATCGACGATCTGCAGCAAGTCGACCGCATCGCGCGGCAGATACTCGACGGCTTGCTGGCGCCGTTCCTGCTGGGACAGGAGCAGGCCTTCGTTTCCGCCTCGATCGGCATCACCCTGTATCCCGATGACGCGGGCACGATCGAGGATTTGCTCAAGCAGGCGGACCAGGCCATGTATGTGTCGAAAGGCGCGGGGCGCAACCGCTACAGTTACTTTACGCCCGCCATGCAGGTGGCGGCCGTCAACCGCATGCGCATGGGGGCGGACTTGCGCACGGCCCTGCGCGAACAGCAGATGCAGCTGTACTACCAGCCCATCGTCGAACTGCACAGCGGCAATATTTCCAAAGCGGAAGCCTTGCTGCGCTGGCACCATCCGCAGCGGGGTATCGTGTATCCACCCGATTTCCTCGCGCTGGCCGAAAGCAGCGGCCTGATCGTGGAGATCGGCGACTGGGTGCTGCGCACGGCGGCCACGCAACTGCTGCACTGGCGCGCGCAAGGCCAGGTCATCGGCTTGCCGGGGCTGCAACTGTGCCTGAACCAGTCGCCGCTGGAACTGCAGCGCGAAGTGGAGGCGCCCGGTACCTGGCTGCGCCAGCTGATGGCGCTCGATGTGCCGGCCTCGGCCATCGTGCTCGACATGCGCGAAGATGTGCTTTTACCTAACGGCAATAGCATGGCGCCGCGCCTGCAGCATTTGCGCGAGGCGGGCCTGCAGATCGCCCTCGATGATTTTGGCAGCGGCCATGCCTCGCTGACGCAATTGCAGCAGTGCGGCATCGATTACCTGAAGCTCGACGGCGTGCTGGTGCGCAAGCTGGCACACGGCGCCAGCGAACTGGTGCTGTGCGAAGCCATCGTCACCATGGCCCACAAGCTGGGTTTGCAAGTCATCGCCGAAGGCGTGGAGACCGAAGCGCAGCGCGCGCGGCTGCTGGAAATCGGCTGCGACTTTGCGCAAGGTGAGCTGTTTGCGCCAGCGCTGGCCATCGAAGCGTTCGACGCGCTGCTGCACGCCCGGCGACCTTTGCACCCTTGAAACAGACCCAGTCGGCCACCAGATCTGGCGCAAGCCTGCGGGACGGGGCTTCCGGCTTGAACGGGCTTATACTCGATGGGCTGGCGCCTGCGCCCGGCGTTGCTGTCATGGGTCCTGGACCTAGTGCGCAGGCAAACCTTCTTCCATTCACTCAACTCGAGGTGACCTCATGGGCATTTTCAGCAATATCTATAACAAGATCTTCCACCATTCGTCCGACGCCGCCCCGGCTGCCACGCCGGCCGCCGCCACGACAGCATCCGCAGCAGCACCGGCGGCAGCACCCGCACCAGCGGCTGCCGCGCCCGTCGTGGACGTGGAAGTGGTGCTGGTCGACCTGGCCAGCAAGAACGCGGAAAAACTCAATTGGCGCACGTCCATCGTCGACCTGATGAAATTGCTGCAACTCGACAGCAGCCTGGCCGCGCGCAAGGAACTGGCGCAAGAGCTGCATTTCACGGGCGACACCAATGATTCGGCCAGCATGAATATCTGGCTGCACCGCCAGGTGATGATCAAGCTGGCGGAAAACGGCGGCAAAGTACCGGAAGAACTGAAGAACTAAACACCTGGCGGCGGCAGGGGTATCCACTGTCGCCGCTATCCAATCGCGTGGGAACTGCCTATCATGGAGTTCCCATCATGTCGTGATAGCTAAAACCAATTGAAACTATTGCGACAATCAATTTTGCGTATGGGCTAAAACCCCTTACACTAGAGTCTTACTGATTCACCACACGAGAGGAAATGAAATGTCGCTGATCAATACCCAAGTTAAACCATTCAAGGCAACCGCATACCACAATGGCAAATTCGTCGACCTGACGGAAGCATCGCTGAAAGGCAAGTGGTCGGTATTCGTCTTCTACCCAGCTGACTTCACCTTCGTTTGCCCAACCGAACTGGAAGATCTGGCCGATCACCACGCTGAATTCCAGAAGCTGGGCGTCGATGTCTACGGCATCTCGACCGATTCGCATTTCGCGCACAAAGCATGGCACGATACCTCGGACGCGATCAAGAAAGTGCAATACGCACTGATCGGCGACCCAACCGGTACCCTGTCGCGCAATTTCGAAGTCATGATCGAAGAAGAAGGCATGGCACTGCGCGGTACCTTCGTCATCAATCCGGACGGCTTCATCAAAGTGCTGGAAGTGCATGACAACGGCATCGGCCGTGACGCATCGGAACTGTTGCGCAAAGTTAAGGCAGCCCAATACGTTGCCGCTCACCCAGGCGAAGTTTGCCCAGCCAAATGGACGGAAGGCGCAGCAACCCTGACCCCATCGCTGGACCTGGTCGGCAAGATCTAAGTCTCGATGCAACACGTAGCAAACAAGTAGTTACCGCGATGCCGGACCGGGCGTCCGGCCCGGCATTCGCCTAAATATTTGTAAAGGAAGAAAAAATCATGTTAGATGCAACCCTCAAAACCCAACTGAAATCCTACCTGGAAAAAGTGGTGTATCCGCTTGAGCTGGTCGCTTCTCTCGATGACAGCGCAAAAGCCCGCGAGATGAAGGAATTGCTCCAGGAGATAGTCCTGTTGAGCGACAAGATCACGCTGGTCGAGCGCCTTGACGCTGGCGTACGCGCCCCGTCGTTCAGCATCAACCGTACCGGCTCGGACATCGGCGTGCGTTTCGCCGGCGTACCGCTGGGCCACGAATTTACCTCCTTGGTGCTGGCGCTGCTGCAAGTGGGCGGCCACACCATCAAGTTCGACGAGGCCGTGATCGAGCAGATCCGCAACCTCGACGGCGACTACGAATTTGAAACGTTTATTTCGCTCTCGTGCCATAACTGCCCGGAAGTGGTGCAGGCCTTGAATGCCATGGCGGTGATCAA
Organism: Janthinobacterium sp. Ant5-2-1; assembly: GCF_001445815.1. Taxonomy (NCBI): domain Bacteria; kingdom Pseudomonadati; phylum Pseudomonadota; class Betaproteobacteria; order Burkholderiales; family Oxalobacteraceae; genus Janthinobacterium; species Janthinobacterium sp. Ant5-2-1. Next base: position 75,711 of record NZ_LNCE01000040.1, read on the forward strand.
CCCGCGCATCAAGGTCACCACCATCGATGGCGGCGTCTTCCCGAAAGAAGTGGAAGAGCGCCAGATCATGGCCGTGCCGATGATGTTCCTCAATGGTGAACACTTTGGCCAGGGCCGCACGAATGTCGAGGAAATCCTTGCCAAGCTCGACACGAATGCCGGCGCCCGCCAGGCGGCAGCGTTGAACAAGAAAGACGTGTTTGATGTGTTGATCGTCGGCGGCGGCCCTGCCGGCGCGGCAGCGGCCATCTACGCAGCCCGCAAAGGCATCAAGACGGGCGTGCTGGCCGAGCGTTTCGGCGGCCAGGTGCTCGACACCCTGGCCATCGAGAACTTTATTTCGGTCAAGGAAACGGATGGTCCGAAGTTCGCCATGGCGCTGGAACAGCACGTCAAGGAATACGAAGTCGACATCATGAACACCCAGCGCGCCGCGAAATTGACGCCGGGCAAATTGGTGCAGATTGAAACGGCGAATGGCGCCATCCTGAAAGCCAAGACCGTCATCCTGGCCACCGGCGCCCGCTGGCGCGAAATCAACGTGCCGGGCGAGAAGGAATACCGCAACCACGGTGTCGCCTACTGCCCGCACTGCGATGGCCCGCTGTTCAAGGGCAAGCGTGTGGCCGTGATCGGCGGCGGCAACTCGGGTGTGGAAGCGGCGATCGACTTGGCCGGTCTCGTGAAACACGTGACCCTGATCGAGTTCGGCGCGGAATTGCGTGCCGATGCGGTGCTGCAACGCAAGTTGCACAGCCTGCCTAACGTGACGGTGATCACGTCGGCGCAAACGACCGAGATCCACGGCGATGGCAAGATCGTCAATGGCCTGAGCTACACGGACCGCGTCAGCGGCGAGCCGAAAAAGGTCGAGCTGGAAGGCGTCTTCGTGCAAATCGGCCTGGTGCCGAACACGGAGTGGCTCAAAGGCACGGTAGCGCTGTCGCGCCACGGCGAAATCGAAGTGGACGCCCGCGGTCAGACCTCGATCCCCGGCGTGTTTGCGGCCGGCGACGTCACCACGGTGCCGTACAAGCAGATCATCATCGCCACCGGCGAAGGCGCCAAGGCAGCTTTGTCCGCCTTTGACCACCTGATCCGCTCGGACGACGAGGAAGTGGTCGAAGAGTCGGCAGCGAAAGAAGCATTGACGGCGTAAATCTTCACGCTGAAAAAAACCGGAACGGCCGCGATGCCCTTCCGGTTTTTTTTATGCGTAGAAGAAACTTAGCTGCCCGCGTACAGGGGATTGGCGGCAACGTACACTTGCACGCCATCGACGGCCATGTCCTTCGGCGCGATCTCGACCAGGGCGAATGTCGTTTGATGGTTAAAAGTTTGCACGTGCCACGTAAAACGCTGGCCGGCGCGCGCGATGGTGACGGTTTCGCCGCGCGTGACGTTGATGTGGCGCGTGTCGGGCTGCAACTCGATGCTGCGCTGGGCGGCGGCGTGCGGGGCGCTGCTGCCATAGTCGGAGGCCGTGCCCGTGGGGCCGGCGGCGATGGCGGAGGTGGCAAAAGCGGCGCACAGAATCGCCAGAGCGCTGCGGTGGGTGTTCAACATAATTTCTCCAAGAATAAGCCAGGCGCAGCGAGTAGCCGCGCCATGTTGTCGTTGTGGCTGCACCGGGATCGCCGGATTTGCAACACGGCATCGTAAGCGTTTCTTGTCGGATCTGCAAAGGCCAATTTCACAATTGCACCGTCGCCGCCAGCGGCACGTCCGGCGCCAGGTGGCTGGTCAGCACGATGCACTGGCGCGCCAGGCGGGCCGGCTCGGCCAGGCGCGCGCGCAGGTGCGCCATGGCCGCCGCGTCGAGGCCGTTGAACGGCTCGTCGATCAGCAGCAGGCGCACGGGCAAGGCCAGGGCGAGCGCCAGTTGCAGTTTTTTGTGCTGGCCCAGGGAGAGGGCGGTGATGCTCTGCTGCAAGGTGGACGTCATGGCAAACGCGCTCAACTCCTCATTCAGCAGGGACGGGTCGCTGCCTGGATACAGGGCCAGGTGCAGGTCGAGAAACTCGTGCACTTGCAGCCAGGGCAGGGCGGGCGTGTCGCCGCCGCAATAGAACGCCTGCGTGCGGTAGGCCAGCGGCATGCGGCCGCTGTCGACGTCATCGAGGCGGATGACGCCGCGCGCGGGCAGCAGGGCGCCGCCCGCCAGCTTCAGCAGGGTCGTTTTGCCAGCCCCGTTCGCGCCGCGCAGCCAGGTGACGCCAGGGCCGAATTGCAGATTGAATCCCTGGAAGACGCTGTGCGTGGGGAAGTGAAAATCGAGGTGCTCGACGTGCAGCACGGGAGAAGACAGGTTCAATTCCATAATTCGCTTCCGATGGCGCTCAAGGCGAGGATGGACAGGACGACGAGGGCGACGCGCCCGCGCGCCGTCAGGCGGGGCAAGCCGACGATGGCCAGCAGGGCCGCGCTGGCGGTGAAGGCGTACACCCTGGCCACGCGCTGTTGCAAGGCGGCGGGATCGATGCAATGCAGCAAGAGCGCACCTGCCAGCAGCACGGCAAACGGTGGCAGCAGGCTGGCTGCGCAGGCCAGGCGCAGCAAGGTGGCGTTGGCCAGGGGCCAGGCGTTCAGCACGGGACGCAGTACGGCGATCTGCTCGCGCACGGCCTTGTCGCCGCGGTCCGTCACAATGACCAGGCTGGCGCTGGCCAGCAAACCGAGCAGCGGTGCGGGCACGAGGGGTGTGCGCAGCAGCCAGGCCAGCATGCTGGCGCCAGCCGTAGCCAGCAGCAGGCTTTGCTGCAGGCCGATCATATTCTCGTTGCGCCAGAACGGCAGCCAGAACAGTTGGCGCCACAGGAACAGGGTAGAGCAGCGGGGCCGTTGCGGCACGTAGGCCGTCATCGTGGGGGCGCGCGCCTTTTGTGCCGGCCGCGGCGCGCGCAGGCGCTGCGTCACGATGAGCGTCGTCAGCAGCCAGGCCAGCAGCCAGACGGCGACGGTGGCGGCCACGCCGGGCACGGCGGCCGGGCGCAGCCAGGGTGGCGACTTCGCCAGCCAGATGCCGGCCGAGACGGCATAGGCGAGGCCCAGCGGCAGCATCAGCATGCCGGCCACGGCGATATCGGCGTGCCAGCGCAGGCGTGGCGACAAGGGCAGCTGGCGCAGCCAGGCGGCGGTACTGGCCGGCAACAATCGCTTGCGCAGCAGCCAGGCGGGCAGGCAGGTCAGCAACGCTTGCGCGCCCAGCAGGCCAAGGGCGGCGGGCCAGGGCAGGGTGACGGCGAGAAAGCCGGGCAGGGCGATGACGCTGAGCAGGCCCAGCAAGACGGGGCCGGCCAGGAACACGAGAATTTCCATGGAACTGGCCAGGCTGGCGGCAAATTGCAGCAAAGCATGATGGGCCAGGCGCAAGCGCAGGGCGAGATAGGGGGAAAAGCTGCGGGGCAGGCGCATCAGGCAGGAGCGGAGTCGGGGTAGCGCTGATTCTAGAGCATTTGCGGCCCCACAATGGGAAAAGCCCTTCGGTTCAGAGAACCAAAGGGCTTTTCTTTTATTGGCGGAGCGGACGGGACTCGAACCCGCGACCCCCGACGTGACAGGCCGGTATTCTAACCAACTGAACTACCACTCCAAGCTCGTATGATCTGTGTTGCTGATCCATGAAGCACTGGATAATTTTCTGTATTGGTGGTGGGTGCTGAGAGGCTCGAACTCCCGACCTACGCCTTGTAAGGGCGCCGCTCTACCAACTGAGCTAAGCACCCGCATACCCAGAAAACTATCCCGACGTTTGTCACCACGTCTGGAAGAGGCACTATTATAGGGGGCGCTTTCGTGCTTGTGCAACTATTCTTGAGGGCGAACAGCAGTTTTTTTGCTGAAAAGCGCAAAAATATTCAGGGAAGGGGGAGCTGACGTGTTTTTGGCTTCTGAAATGGGAAAAGCCCTTCGGTTCAGAGAACCAAAGGGCTTTTCTTTTATTGGCGGAGCGGACGGGACTCGAACCCGCGACCCCCGACGTGACAGGCCGGTATTCTAACCAACTGAACTACCACTCCAAGCTCGTATGATCTGTGTTGCTGATCCATGAAGCACTGGACAGTTTTCTGATTTGGTGGGTGCTGAGAGGCTCGAACTCCCGACCTACGCCTTGTAAGGGCGCCGCTCTACCAACTGAGCTAAGCACCCGTTGCTTGTCTCAGAAAACCATCCCGACGTTTGTCACCACGTCTGGAAGAGGCGCTATTATAGGACGGCTAAAATCCTTCTGCAAGCGCTTTTTTCACTTTACTCCGTAATACCCCACTGCGACAGCATCCACGCCATATTGAAAGCGTTCTCGGCGATGGCGTTATAGCGGCCCGAAGCGCCGCCATGGCCGGCGCCCATATTTGTTTTCAGCAGCAGCGGATTGCCGTCCGTTTTATATGCGCGCAGCTTGGCCACGTATTTCGCCGGTTCCCAGTACATGACCTGGCTGTCGTTGAGGCCCGTCGTCACCAGCATGGCCGGGTAATTCTTGCGCGCAATGTTGTCGTATGGCGAGTAGCTGAGCATGTAGTCGTAGGCTGCCTTCTGGTTCGGGTCGCCCCATTCCAGGTATTCGCCCGTCGTCAGGGGCAGGCTGGCGTCCATCATCGTGTTCATCACGTCGACAAACGGTACGGCAGCGTGCACGGCGTGGAACAGCTCGGGGCGCATGTTGACGACGGCGCCCATCAAGAGGCCGCCGGCGCTGCCGCCTTGGATGATCAGGCGGTTCGGGCTCGTCCATTTTTCGCGCACCAGGTAGTCGGCGCTGTCGATGAAGTCATTGAAGGTGTTTTTCTTCTTCATCAGCATGCCGTCTTCATGCCAGGCTTCGCCCATGTCCGTGCCGCCGCGGATATGCGCCTGCGCATAGATCACGCCCCGCTCCAGCAGGCTGATGCGGCTGATGGAAAAAGTAGCTTCCGTGGAAATGCCATACGAGCCATACGAGTACAGCAGCAGCGGCGCGGAGCCGTCGAGCTTGACGCCTTTCTTGTAGACGACCCACAGCGGCACTTGCACGCCATCGCGCGCTTTCACCCACAGGCGCTGCGTCGTGTAGCGGCTGCCGTCAAAGCCGCCGACGATTTCCTGCTGCTTGAGCACCGTGCGCTTGCCGTCTTGCATTGCCACGTCAATGACGGTGGGCGGCGTGACGGGCGACTGGTAGGACATGCGAAATTGCGTGGCAGAAAATTCCGGCGTGCCAACGGACGTCGCCAGGTAGACGGGGTCGTCGAACTGCACCGTTTTCCAATTTTTATGCGCGAAATCGTAGATGCGCGCGCGGTTCAGGGCGCGCGCTTTTTCCATCACCACCAGGTAGCCCTGGAAGACGTCGATGGACTGGATCACGGCATCCTTGTTGTGCGGCACGACGGTCTTCCAGTTCTTCGGCTGCGGTGCGGACAGCGGCGCGCTGACGACACGGAAATTCTTCGCCTCCTTATTCGTGACGATATACAGCTGGCCGTCGCGGTGCTCGACGATGTAGCGGTGGCCTTTTTCGCGTTTCAGCACGCTCTGGAAACTGCCTTGCGGCTTGTTCGTCGGCAGCAGCAGCACTTCGCTCGTATCCGTGCTGCCCGAGGTCAGCACGAAGAACTGCTTGTCGTGCGTGCGGTCCACGTGGATGGCGAACTGTTCCACCGGTTCATGGTAGACCTGTTGCGGCGCGCCGCCCAGGGCCAGGCGGAACACGCGGTCCGAGCGCTTGGTGGTGGCGTCTTCCTGCGCCAGCATCAGGGTGGCATTGTCCGCCGCCCACGCCAGCGAGGTCACGCGCGGCATGGTGTCCGTCAGCAGCTTGCCCGTTTTCAAATCCTTGACATGCAGCTCGTACTGGCGGAAACCCGTCGTGTCGGTGGTGTAGGCCAGCAACTGTTCATTCGGGCTGATGCTGAATGCGCGCACGGCAAAGAATTTGTGACCTTCGGCCAATTGATTCTGGTCCAGCAGGATTTCCTCTGTCGCCTGCGCATCGTAGGCGCCGCTGGCTCCCACGGGACGGCGGCAATGAATCGGATATTGCTTGCCCGCTTCCATGCGCGTGTAATAGTAGAAATTGCCCTGGCGCGCAGGCACGGACAGGTCCACTTCCTGCATGCGTCCCTTCACTTCAGCAGTCACCTTGTCGGCCAGCGGCTGGATCGGGGCCGTGACGGCGGCCGTGTAGGCGTTTTCCGCATTCAGGTAATCGATCACGGCGGGATCGGTTTTCTTTTGCAGCCAGCGGTAGTCGTCCGTGACGACCGTGCCGTGGCGCGTTTCCTGCCAGGCTGTCTTGGCGGCAATGGGTGCCGACATGGTGGCAACGGTGGTGGCGTCGGCGGCCAGCGCGGATGGCGCCAGGGTGGACAGCAGCAGGGCCGGCAGGATGGATAACCAGGCGGACCGGCGGCGCGCAGCGTGATGGGCGATAGACAAGGCGACTCCTTTTCATAGTTGTGTCAGGATTGTAATCTTGCTATTGAGAAAAGCAACCGCCGTGCTCGTGCGTTTCAACTTGCATCCATGGGCATTTCCAGCGATACTGTATATAACTACAGTATCCCGCCGCGAGGTGTCCTTGACCACATCTGCCTCCCCCCTTCCCGAGCCGCCCACCGCCCGCCGCTGGATAGCGCACCTGGACATGGACGCCTTCTTTGCCTCCGTGGAACTGTTGAAATATCCGGAATTGCGCGGCGAAGCCGTCGTCATCGGCGGCGGGCGCTTGCAGCAGCCCGTGCTGCAGGAAGACGGCACGCGGCAGTTTGCGCGCATGCGCGACTACGTGGGGCGCGGCGTTGTCACCACGTCGACCTATGCGGCGCGCGTGTTCGGCGTGTTTTCCGCCATGGGCATCATGAAGGCGGCCAAGCTGGCGCCCGACAGCATCCTGCTGCCGGCCGACTTCGAGGCTTACCGCGACTATTCGGCCCGCTTCAAGCAGGCCGTGGCCCAGCTGTGTCCCATCATCCAGAACGTGGGCATCGATGAAATCTATGTCGACCTCACCGAATACGGCGAGCAGGCGCCGGCCATGGCGGCGCGCCTGAAGGCGGCCGTGTTCGAGGCGACGGGCCTGTCGTGCTCGATCGGCCTGGCGCCCAACAAATTACTGGCGAAAATCTGTTCCGACCTGGAAAAACCGGACGGCCTGACCATCCTGCACCCGGAAGATATTGAAACGCGCGTGTGGCCCTTGCCGGCGAAAAAGATCAATGGCATCGGCCCGAAGGCCACGGCCAAGCTGGAAGCGCTGGGCGTCAATACCATCGGCGAGCTGGCCCGGGCCGACATGGCCATGCTGCGCACGCAGTTCGGCGACCTGTACACGGGCTGGCTGCGCCAGGCGGCGCTGGGCATCGATGACCGCCCCGTGCAGACGAGCCGGGAAACCAAGTCCGTCAGCCGCGAAACGACGTTCGAGCGCGACTTGCAGGTGGTGCGCGACCGGGCCACCCTGTCGGAAAAGCTGGAAAGCCTGTGCACGCGCGTGGCGGGCGACCTCGACAAACAGTCGCTGGCGGGGCGCACGGTGGGCATCAAGCTGCGCTTCGAGGATTTCAGCACCGTCACGCGCGATATCACCTTGCCCAGCGCCACGGCGGATGCCGCCGCCATCCTGCGCGCCAGCCGCGATTGCTTGCGGCGCGTGCCATTTGACAAGAAAATCCGCCTGCTGGGCGTGCGCATCTCGACCTTGTCCGATCCTGCCATCGTGACGCGGCAGGCGCCAGCCCAGGCGGAGCTGTTTCCCGCCCTGTAGCGGCATTCCCCACGCAGCAACAACACCGCGCCAGTCCGCGCTTTTGACGGCATTCCCGTGTCGAAAGTGTAGAATGGCGTTCCCCTGGCACTACTGAAACAAACGGAAGACAAAAACTATGTGGTTCAAGAATCTTCAGATTTACCGCCTGCCCGCACCGTGGGCTTACACGCCAGAACAACTGGAAGAGGCCTTGTCCTCGAACAAATTTACGCCGGCGACCAGCATGGATCTGATGCGCCAGGGCTGGGATACGCCACGCCCGAACGGCGGCCTGGTCCACGTGGTCAACAAACAGATGCTGATCCTGCTGGGCACGGAAAAGAAACTGCTGCCAGCGACCGTCATCAACCAAGTGGCCAAGGCCCGCGCCGCTGAGATGGAAGAAGCGCAAGGCTTTGCGCCTGGCAAGAAAGCCATGAAGGAATTGAAGGAACGCGTGGCCGACGAACTGCTGCCGCGCGCCTTCAGCATCCGCAGCAACGTCTGGACGTGGATCGACCCCGTCAATGGCTGGCTGGTGGTCGATGCCGCCAGCCCGGCGAAAGCCGATGAAGTCATCAAGCTGCTGTTGAAAGCCGTCGACAAACTGCCGCTGGAAAGCCTGCGCGTGCAGCGCTCGCCCGTGGCGGTGATGACGGAATGGCTGCAAGCGGACGATGCGCCTGCCGGCTTCACGGTCGACATGGATACGGAATTGCGCGCCACGGGCGAGAGCAAGGCCACCGTGCGCTACGTGCGCCACACCCTGGAAGCGGACGACGTGCGCCGCCACATCGCGGCCGGCAAGCAATGCACGCGCCTGGCCATGACGTGGAACGACAAGATCTCGTTCGTGCTGACAGAGTCGCTGGCCATCAAGAGCGTCAAGCCGCTGGACGTGATCAAGGAAACGGAATCGAGCACGAAGAACGACGAAGAGCGTTTCGACGGCGACGTGATGCTGATGACGGGCGAGCTCTCCAAGCTGATGGCCGACGTGGTCGAAGCATTGGGCGGCGAAGCGACGGCGTAACAGCAATTATGCCGGTACAAAAAAGGAGCTGCGGCTCCTTTTTTTTCGTCTGCGACGACCTTCGGCATAAAAAAAGCGCCTTGCACGGTGAAGTGCAAGGCGCTTTCAGACAAGCTAATTCAAAACGTCACATTAGAACTTGTAGTTGCCGGTGACGTAGAACGAACGCATCATTGGATCTGCGTAGCGTGGGTCGAAACCGATCTGGTGGCCCGACGATGCGCGCAGCGACAGCGGTGGTGCACGGTCGAACAGGTTTTTGATACCTGCGCGGATCGTGGTTTGCTTGTCAAAGGCGAAACGTGCTTGCCAGTCGAACGTGGTGTACGACGGCACTTGCAGGCGGAAGTTTTTCTCTTCTTTCTTGGTTGCCAGGTTGTACACGGTAGCGGCTGCATCGGTGTAGCCGTTACGGTAGTTGACCGTTACCGTGTTGCTCAGGCGGCCAGTATCGAGGGTCGTCGTCAGCTTCATCAGGTTGCGGAACGTAACTTCGTTGGTGTCGCCGAAGAAGTTCATGTTGCTGGTGTAGATATTGTCGCTACCTGCTTTGGTGTAGTTAGCGTGCAACATGTGCGTACCGCTCAATTGGGCAGTCAGCTTACCGAAGGAAAACTTGTGGTTGGCCGACAGATCCCAGTCGATACCACGGTATTCCTTCTTGCCGATGTTGACCGACAGTTTCTTGAACGCGTAGTAAGCGATCCCGGTCGAGGGTTCGACGTAGGTGCCGAAACTCGACGCGTACTTGATCGGATCGGCAAATGCCTGTTCTTCGGACACTTCCGAGACGGCATTGCGCAGTTTCACGTCCCACAGGTCGGCGCCGAACGAGAAGGCCGCGCTAGGCTCGACACGGAAGCCCAGGGTGAACTGCTTCGATTTTTCCGATTGCAGATCCGGGTTGCCTTGCGATACCGCGTTGTATTGCGTTGCTTCCGCGCGGCACAGTGCATTGCCTGGGTATGGGCAGTCAAATTTCTTGGCGGTAAAGCCGGCGTTGACCAGTGGCTGAGCAATTTCCAGCATGCTTGGCGCCTTGAAACCCGTGCCGTAGGAACCGCGGATCAGCACGGTTTGTACTGGCTGCCAACGAGCCGATACCTTGTAGGTATTGGCGCTGTCTTTTTTGCCGACAGTTTTGTTGTTCAGTTTGTCGTCGATCGCCTTGACGGCATCATGACGGCCACCCACGGTCATTTCGAACGACTTGGTCAGCGGAGCCAGCAACTCGACGAACGCGCCGTAGGTGTCGCGGCTCATGTCGTAGGCGGGCTTGGTGTTGAAGTTGTAGATATCGTCGCCGGTGGCATTGCTGCCTGGCGATTGTTCATAGGTGTAGGTGCGGTAGTCGCCGCCGATACCCAGGCTGGCTTTGCCGCCTGGCAGGTCGAACAATTCACGCGAACCGTGCGTGTCGACGCCGCGCATCGTGGTCGATGCGGTACGCACGGAGCCAACGAACTGCGCGCCAGCCACTTGCGCTTGCACGGATGGGTTTTGTGTGGCTGCAAACGGGTTGAAATCCGGATTGGCGAGGATGTTCTTGAACTCCTGGCTCTTCTGGTAACCGCCCGTGTAGCGCTCGTCGATCGAGTTTTGCGACCAGGTCAGGCCGCTTTCGAAGTTCCACGCGCCCAGTTCGCCTTCCACACCAACGACCATGTGTTTGGTTTCGGTGATGGTGTTGCTGGCGCGCAGGCCGAAGTCGGTGCTGCGGTAGTTGGCCGTCACCGATTTGACATCGGCACGTTGCGCTGGCGTCAGGTAGGGCGACACATAGGTGTTGTACAGCGCGCTGTCTTTGGCGATTGCGATCGGGATCGGATTGGCGGCAATACGCGCCGTCAGGTCGTAGCGCGAGTAGGCCAGTTCGGCGAATGCGTTCAGGTTGTCGTTCAGCTTGTACGTTGCTTTGGAGAACAGGCTGTCGCGTTTCGATTGCGGCACGATTTCCACGGTGGAGCCCGTGTCGAAGCCACAAGCGCGTGCATTGGCGGTGGTGATGTCGAAACCTTCAGGGCAATTGCCATTTTTAGCCAGGTAAGGCGAAAACGCGGTCGATGGCGCACCGCTATTGTAGGCAACGGTGGCGCCTGCTGGCGAACCCGAGGTGCTGGTGCGGTCCCAGATGTAGTTGTTGCCGTTGCGGCTGAATGGCACATACGAGCTAGCGGCGAAATTGCGGTCGGTGGCGCGCAGTTTCGACTGCTCATCGTGGCGGTACGACAGCAGCACATTGAAGCGGTCTTCGTCCAGGTCGCCGAAACCGTAGGTGACGCTGGTATTCCAGGCGTTGCCGCCCTTGTCTTCCGGAGCGCCATAGGTGGCTTCCAGGGTGGCGCCTTGCTGGTTTTTCTTCAGGATGAAGTTCAGTACGCCGGCGATGGCGTCCGAGCCGTACAGTGCCGAAGCGCCGTCGGTCAGGATTTCCACGCGCTCAACCGCGCTCATCGGAATGGCATTCAGGTTGACCGTGGTACCGGAGCCTTGTGGCGCGATGCGGCGGCCGTTCAGCAGTACCAGAGTGTAGGACTCGCCGATACCGTGCAGCGATGCACTGGTATTGCCGCCCGAGTCGGAACCGGCAGCAACTGCGCCGATGGTGAAGCCTTGCATGGCTGGCAGGGCCTGGATCAGGTCCGCTACCGAGGTGGCGCCCGATTTGGCGATCGCTTCTTGCGACAGGCGCTGCACAGGCAGGGCGCCTTCGACAGCGATACGCTTGATGCTCGAACCGGTAATTTCAACTTTTTGAATTGCTTCGTCCGCCATGGATTGGCCAGAGAACAAGACGCTGCCTGCCAGGACGGTCAGGGCCAGGCGTACGCTGCGTACGCCGATTTTTTCTTTAAATGCCATTGTAACAATTACTCCGTAGTAGTTTTAATAACGACAAGCAGTACACGAGCACCGCTCAGGTCATCGGATAGATGGCCTGCGGAGGCGTGTACGGTAGGCGGAACCACGTCGGTGGGAGGTGGAAGACTACTTAGCGCAATATTGTTATAAATGCACTTTTTACTTGTCGAGGCAAACATTATGTCGTCTCAGTAAGAAAAAATGCACGTTAACCGTGTCGGATTTGGCAATAAATTAGAGATGCTGAAGAATATTTGATTTAAGTGTTAAATATAAAGTTTATGTTTAAAAATATTGCCGTTTTAAAAAATGATCAATGGTGTTTTTATACAACATTAAATTATTGTATTGGCAATTTGATGTTCTACCTACAATAATTTGATGAAAACCAAGGAATCGCAGAATTTATGCCATGTGAAAAAACGTAAAAAAGCCCGCTAAAAGCGGGCTGGTCGAATTGTGACAGAGTGTCAGTCAGGCCGTGTGCCGGTCTGCTTTTGCGCCCTGTCCCGCCATCGGCTTACAAGGGCTGGAATACGCCGGCGGCGCGGTTCTTTTGCACATTGTCCCAGGCGAAGATCTGGCCATTCATGGCCACGTACACGCCGGCTGGCAAGGTTTGCGCCACGCCGCAGGCAAAGCCGAGGTTGAACAGGGCATCGGAATTGTCGATTTCGTAGGGAATCATGGCACCCGTCAAAATCACCGTTTGCTGCAGGTTCGCCGCGCCCAGCACTTGCGCCGTTTCGCGCATGGTGTCGGTGCCGTGGATGATGACGATGGCTTTCTCCTGCGCCGCGCGGCACGAAGCCAGCACGCGCTGGCGGTCCGCATCCTGCATGTCGAGCGAGTCCAGCAGTGGCAATTGCTCCAGCGCCACGGGCGCCGTCATGCGCGCGCGGGCAATCGCTGCCGGCAAATGACTGTCGGAAAAGCCCAGAGTACCGTTCAATTCGTTGTAGTGCTTGTCGAAAGTGCCGCCGGTGGCGAGTATGCGCAAAGTCATGATGTGGTCACGATGTCAGTGGAGAATGACGCGCATGATATCGTGGATTGGCGCCCTTGCGTGAATGGCGCCGCATCTGGAAAATTTGGCCATCTGTGAGTACACTGGTTTCTTTGTTTGCCTGCCACCCCGACTCCGTATGAAAGCGCTCGCTCCCGGTACCGTCATTTTTCACCGCCACCGCGGTTACGGGGTGATCACGTCCGTCAATCTGCTGACGGGCTGGATCGCCGCCCGTTTCGGCAGCGAAGCGCGCACCCTGGATCTGAACCTGTCGACCGACGACGTGCAATTCGCCGATGGCGAAGCGATCCTGTTTCGCCGCGCGCCGCCGGACCGCATGCCGCACGCGCGCCTGATGGCCATGGTGCGCGAGCTGCACCAGGCCGGCTATCAAAAACTGTATCTGTATTTCTGGCCCAAGCCGTCCGGCCTGCACTGGCGCTGGCATTTGTTTACGGGGCCGCGCGACTGGATGCAGCGGCCCTGGCGCGAAGGCTGGTACGGCTCGGGCGCCGATTACAACGTCAACCCCGTGATGGGCTGGGGTGATTCCCCTGGCGCCTCCACTGGCGAGCTGATCGATGCCCTGGCCCGTTTCGACCCGCAGGGGCTGGCGCAGGCGCTGGGGCGCGACGACGACCATACCGAGTGGTTTGGCCGCGTCTGCGACGCCTTATTGCCCAACTATATGTACAGCTTGGACATGCAGCGCGCGGCAGGCGAGCCCTTGCAAGACATGCCGCCCGTGCCGGTGGTGGCCGTGCGGGCCGGCGTGGCGCCGTATGCGGGACCGCAGATCGCCTGGCCGCCCGGCTGGGCCGGCCTGTGGCGCGGCCGGCACGAACTGCCGGCGCCCGCCATCCGCATCACGGGCGAGCCGGACTTGCTGAAGGGTTTTCAGCGTTCCTGAGGGCTTTGCCGCGCGTGCTGCAACGCTTCGGGATTGAGCAGGCGCGTGCATTGATTCTGCGTAAAATCGACGATGTTTTGCAAGGCGTAGCGGAAATACAGCTCATAGCTGTCACGCTCGACGTAGCCCAGGTGTGGCGTGGCCAGCACGTTCGGCAGCAGCAGCAATGGCGAGCCTGGCGGCAAGGGTTCATCCGTAAACACGTCCAGCGCGGCAGCGCCCGGGCGTCCCAGCGGCAGTGCCGCTTCCAGCACACTGTCGGCGACCAGTTCGGCGCGGCTGGTGTTGACGAACAGGGAAGTCGGTTTCATGCGCGCCAGGTCTTCGCTAGTTACCAGGCCGCGCGTCTTGTCGGACAAGCGCAGGTGCAAGCTCAGCACATCGGCTTGCTCGAAGAAGGCTTCACGCGACTCTGCCGCCGTATCGCCGGCCGCCACGGCCGCCGCGCGGCTCGCATCGCTGCCCCACACGAGGATGGTCATGCCGAAGGCGCGGCCATAGCCGGCGATCAATTGCCCGATCTTGCCGTAGCCCCAGATCGCCAGGGTGCGCCCTTTCAATACCGTACCGAGCGTATTGCGCGTTGGCTCCAGCGACGCTGTCTGCCACAGCCCCTCCTGTAAATGTTGTGCGTACGGCACGATCTTGCGCTGCGCCGCCATGATCAGCGCCCACGTCAGTTCGGCTGGCGCCGTGGGCGAGCCGATGCCTTCCGCGATAGCAATGCCCAGCTCGGTGGCGGCCGCCACATCGATGTGTCCGCTGACCTTGCCGGTTTGCGAAATCAGTTTCAGATTCGGCAGTTTCGACAGCAAGGCCCGGTTGAAACTGCTGCGTTCTCGGATCAGCACCAGCGCGTCGAAAGGCGCCAGGCGGATCGCCAGCTGGCCCAGGCCCCGCGCCGTATTGCTGAACACTTTGACCTCGTGGCCGTCGAGCAATTGGAAGCAATCGAGGCCGCGCACGGCATCCTGGTAATCATCGAGTATGGCAATTTTCATAGTGGATGGCCGATTTTAGTAAGGATTTGGTAGGGAAATAACAGGATACGGGAAATGCTGAATAGCCTACTACATTAGTCAAGCTATTCTCCTACATTTTTGCGAGAATAGCTGTTTGGCGGGTGTACAATCGCCGGCACTTTTGAAGCTTCCTGATTATAGTGATAGCGCAAACTGTTCCTGTAGCCTGGGTGCATGATCCAGGTAAACGACACCAGAGCCCTGCCCGCGTGAACACGCCGCCGGCAGTGAGCCGCAGCCACCTCTCAACGATGCTGCCTGTCTTGCCGGAACGACCAGAATTTCTTTTATTGGTATTGGAGGTAATATGAATCAGCCCGTCATGGGTGGCGTCGCCGCACTCAACGTCCCAGCTTATATTAAACAACAGAAACTGATCAACTGGGTGGCCGACATTGCCGCGCTCACCAAGCCAGACCGTATTTACTGGTGCGATGGTTCGCAAGAAGAGTACGAGCGCCTGTGCGCCGAAATGGTTGCCAGCGGCACCATGAAAAAACTCAATGCGGAAAAGCGTCCGAATTCTTACCTGGCCTGCTCCGATCCGAGCGACGTGGCCCGCGTCGAAGACCGCACGTATATCTGCTCGGCAACGAAAGAAGCTGCCGGTCCGACGAATAACTGGACCGAACCTGGCGAAATGCGCCACACCCTGAACGGCCTGTTCGATGGTTGCATGCGCGGTCGCACCATGTATGTCGTGCCATTCTCGATGGGCCCGCTGGGCTCGCCGATCGCGCACATTGGTGTGGAACTGTCCGATTCGCCCTATGTCGCCGTCAACATGAAGATCATGACCCGCATGGGCCGTGCCGTGTACGACGTGCTGGGTACCGATGGCGAGTTCGTGCCGTGCGTGCACAGCGTGGGCGCACCGCTGGCCGCCGGCCAGGCCGACGTGAAATGGCCGTGCAACAGCACCAAGTACATCGTGCATTTCCCGGAAACGCGCGAAATCTGGTCTTTCGGTTCCGGTTACGGCGGCAACGCCTTGCTGGGCAAGAAATGTTTCGCCCTGCGCATCGCCTCGAACATGGGCTACCAGGAAGCGCAAGCATCCGACAACAACCCGGGCTGGCTGGCCGAGCACATGCTGATCCTCGGCGTGGAATCGCCGGAAGGCAAGAAGCATTATGTCGCGGCAGCGTTCCCATCGGCTTGCGGCAAGACCAACTTCGCCATGCTGATCCCGCCGGCAAGTTTTAACGGCTGGAAAGTGACCACCATCGGCGACGATATCGCCTGGATCAAGCCGGGTGCCGATGGCCGTTTGTACGCCATCAACCCGGAAGCGGGCTACTTCGGCGTGGCGCCGGGCACGAACGAAAAAACCAATTACAACTGCATGGCGTCCATGCGCGACAACACGATTTTCACCAACGTGGCGCTGACGGACGACGGCGATGTCTGGTGGGAAGGTTTGACGAAAGAAGCGCCAAACCATCTGATCGACTGGCAGGGCAAGGACTGGACGCCGGCGTCCGGTACCAAGGCGGCGCACCCGAACGCGCGCTTCACGGTTGCGGCAACGCAAAACCCCGTGATCGACTCGGCCTGGGACGATCCGGCCGGTGTGCCGATCTCTGCCTTCATCTTCGGCGGCCGCCGCTCGACCACCGTGCCGCTGGTCACTGAAGCGCGCAACTGGGTCGAAGGCGTCTACATGGCCGCCACCATGGGCTCGGAAACGACGGCCGCGGCCGTGGGCCAGATGGGCGTCGTGCGCCGCGATCCATTTGCCATGTTGCCGTTTATCGGCTATAACATGAGCGATTACTTCCAGCACTGGCTGGACATGGGCGTCAAGGTGGGCAAGGTCAATCCGGCTGCCCTGCCGAAGATCTACTGCGTCAACTGGTTCCGTACGGACGAGGCTGGCAAGTTCGTCTGGCCTGGCTTTGGCGACAACATGCGCGTGCTGAAATGGATGCTGGAGCGTATCGAAGGCAAGTCCGGCGGCGTGGAAAACCTGTTCGGCACGACGCCGCAGTATGGCGACCTGAACTGGGATGGCTTGCCATTCACGCAAGAACAGTTCGACACCATCACCTCGATCGACAAGGCCGCGTGGGTGGAAGAATTGAAATTGCATACGGAGTTGTTTGAAAAACTCGCGTATCATCTGCCGCAAGAATTGGCAGATCACAAGGCTGCGCTGGAAAAGCGGCTGAGTGCGTAACTAAGTTAGCGTAAAGCGGCATCTGACAAGCGTAGCGAGCGGCAGTGATTTGTGGCTAAGAAGCGCAACCGTGCTGAAGCACGGTGAGCATCGCAGGCCGCAAAGCGCGCCGCGCAGTAGCTTGTCAGGTGTTGAGAGTTGTAGTGGGGGAGAAACACGTCGGCAAAGACTGGCGTGCGATAAATGACACGCCGGCAATGACTGGGGTGCTATCAAAAAGAGAAACGGCGCGGATTGCATGAGCAATCCGCGCCGTTTTTTATTGCGCTGCGTCCTTATTGCTTCAGCAGCGGCCCCAGGTATTTACCCGTCACACTGGCCGGATTCAGCGCCACGTCTTCCGG
>NZ_LNCE01000041.1:0-12746 GCF_001445815.1 Janthinobacterium sp. Ant5-2-1
AGCGCAGCGTAATCCGACACTGCAGCGGCGGCATCACGTCGGATTACGCTTGCGCTAATCCGACCTACGCATCACTTTACACGAGTCAACATGCAAAACATCTCCTCCCTCCCCCTGGCCGTCGCCATCATGGGCCCCACGGCCAGCGGCAAGACGGCCAGTGCGCTGGCCATCGCGCAAGCGATTCCGTCCGAGATCATCTCCGTCGATTCCGCCCTCGTCTACCGCGGCATGGACATCGGCACGGCCAAGCCGTCGAAGGAAGAACTGGCCCAGGTACCGCATCATCTGATCGACATCATCGACCCGCTCGACGCCTATTCCGTGGCGCAGTTCCGCAACGATACCCTGCGCCTGGTGAGCGAAATTTCGGCACGCGGCAAGCTGCCGCTGCTCGTCGGCGGCACCATGTTGTATTTTAAAGGCCTGGCCGATGGCCTCGACGATCTGCCCGGCGCCGATCCCGTGCTGCGCGCCCAGCTGGAAGAAGATGCGGCCGCCATCGGCTGGCCCGCCATGCATGCGCGCCTGGCGCAGCAAGACCCTGTCACGGCCGCGCGCCTGGCGCCGCAGGACGCGCAGCGCATCGGCCGCGCGCTGGAAATCATCGCCCTGTCCGGCCAGCCCATGTCGGCCCTGCTGGACCGCCGCGAAAAGACCGTGCTGCCGTTCCGGTTGCAATCGTTCGCGCTGGAACCGTCGGACCGCGCCGTGCTGCACGCGCGCATCGCCACGCGTTTCGACCTGATGCTGAAAGACGACGCCTTGCTCGATGAAGTGGATGGGCTGCGCCGGCGCGGCGACCTGCACCCGGGCCTGCCCTCGATGCGCTGCGTGGGCTACCGCCAGGCCTGGGACTACCTCGATGGCCGCATCGACCGCGCCGCCTTGCGCGAGACGGGCATCATCGCCACGCGCCAGCTGGCCAAGCGACAGCTGACCTGGCTGCGTTCGATGCCGGAACGCATCGTCATCGATTGCCTGGGCGCCGATCCGGCCTCGTCCATGCTGGCACAGATCCAGCCGTTATTGAAATAGTCACGCCTGTACCGGCGCGTGAAAAATCCGCACATTTTTTTGCGCCAGCATTGACAAGGAAATGGGAAGACTGGATAATGCTCGGCTGTTGGGTGATATAGCTCAGTTGGTTAGAGCACAGCATTCATAATGCTGGGGTCGGTGGTTCAAGTCCACCTATCACCACCAAAGAACATCGATCAGGTTTCCCCTGGTCAAAACGAGCATCCGGTCTGACCGGTCTGTTTGGTGATATAGCTCAGTTGGTTAGAGCACAGCATTCATAATGCTGGGGTCGGTGGTTCAAGTCCACCTATCACCACCAAGAATTTGCAGCATTGATGAACCCGCCCCTGCCCCGTGCAGCGGCGGGTTTTTTCATTTCCGCCATCAGCGCGCATGCGGCCTGCGCGCAACACTGTCCCCTCCCCATGCAATCGGGGATTGTGGCAAGCCGCCTCTGCCGCTTACAATGAGAATAATTCTCATTTATATTATTCATCACCCATGTCCGCCATCCAGCCCAGCCTGCAACAGCAAGTGCACACGCTTTACAGCGAGCATCACGGCTGGCTGGTCGGCTGGCTGCGCAAGAAACTCAGCTGCCCGCATGGCGCGGCCGACGTGGCGCAAGACACCTTTTTACGCATCATCGCCTCGCGCGACGCCCTGTTCGGCATGCGCGAGCCGCGCGCCTATCTGTCGACGACGGCGAAACGCTTGCTGCTCGACCGCGCGCGCCGGCAAGTACTCGAACGCAGCTACCTGGCGGAACTGGCCCTGCTGGCCGACAGCCTGCCCGGCGCACCCTCGCCGGAGGAGATCCTGATGGCCGTGCAGGCGCTCGGGCAGATCGCCACGGCGCTGGACGGCTTGCCGGCCAAGGCGCGCGACGCCTTTTTGCTGCACTACCTGGAAGAACAGCCGCAGGCCGCCGTCGCCGCGCAGCTGAACGTCTCCACGCGCATGGTGCAAAAATACCTGGTGCAAGCCTTGCTGGCCTGCCGCCACGCCTGCCCGGCCATGGCGGCATGAGCGGCACGCGCACCGATATCGCCGCCGAGCAGGCCGCCCGCTGGATCGTGCAGCTGAGCGCGGACGACCTGGCAGAACGCGACATGGCGCGAGCCGGCTTCGCTGCGTGGAAGGCGGCCGATCCGCTGCACGCGACAGTGGCCGCCGACATGGAAAACCTGCTGCGTCAATTGAATGCCGTGCGCGAACCGGCCGGCGGCGACCATCGCCCCGCACGCGCCGCCCTGGCCGCCATCGCGCCCAAGCGCCAGCGTCTGCGCCAGCTGGCCGCCGCCAGCGCCGTGGCCGTGCTGGTGCTGACCGGCGCGCTGGTCCTCGGCGAGCGCCCCGCCTACCTGCTGGCCGACCTACGCAGCCCCACGGGACAATGGCAGGCGCACACCCTGGCCGACGGCAGCCAGATTACCCTGGGCAGCCACAGCGCCGTCAACGTGCGCTTCAATGCGGGCGAGCGGCATGTGGAACTGGTGCGTGGCGACATTCTCGTCGACGTGGCCAAGGACGCGCAGCGCCCCTTCATCGTCGACAGCAAGCAGGCGGCGATCCGTGCGCTGGGCACGCGTTTTGCCGTGCGCAGGGAGGACGATGGCACCATCTTGAGCATGCTCGAATCGACAGTATCGGCGCAGGTGCCGCAACATCCGGCCGTCGTGGTGCAGGCAGGCCAGCGCACGCGCATCACGCGCGATGGCGTCGGGCCACTGACAAGCATCGATGCGGCCAGCGTGCAGGAAGCGTGGCGTGCGCACCAGCTGGTGGTCGACGACTTGCCGCTGGCCGACGTGCTCGACGAGCTGGCGCGCCACCGCCCCGGCCAGCTGCATTACGACCGGATGCAGATCGCTGGCATCCGCGTGGCGGCCGTGCTGCCGCTGGACGACACGGACAAGGCGCTGCAGCTGCTGATAGACAATTTCCCCCAGCTGCGCATCCGCATGCTGACGCGCTACCTGGTGATGGTGGACGCCCCCGCCAAAAAGTAAATATTTTTTGCATTCACGGTTCCACTTTGCGCATCTCGTGCGTCAAGGCAGCTGAGATCAATCAAAAAAGGCTGTCACCATGTACGCTCAAGTCGTTGCCCTTTCATCCACGCACACCCTGCGCACGCGCTCGCGCCCACTGGCCCTGGCCGCCCTGCTACTGGCCAGCGCCGGCCTGCACGCCCAGGCAGTCGCCCAGACCGTGCCGGCTGCCGCCAGCCACGCCATCCCCGCCGGTCCGCTGGCCGGCGCCCTGAACCGCTATGCGCAGCAGGCGGGCGTGTCCATCGTCATCGATTCGGCCAAGGTGCAGGGACTGCAGACGGCCGGCCTGCAGGGCAGCTATGCCATCGACGACGGCTTTGCAGTGCTGCTGCGCGGCAGCGGCTACGCCATCGGCAAGACCGCCACCGGCTACGTGCTGGTGGCCGCACCGGCGTCCGCCTCCACGGCAGCGGCAAGCGCCGCTTCGGCGGCCGAGCGCACCATGCCTTCGATTACCATCGTCGGCCAGGCCGAGCAAGGCGCCACCACGGAAGGCAGCGGCTCCTACACGGCGCGCAAGATCACCCTCGGCAAGGGCGAGCAAGCGATGAAGGACATGCCGCAATCGGTCAGCGTGCTGACGCGCCAGCGCCTGGACGACCAGGGCATCACGGACTTGCGCGAAGCCGTCAACAACGTCACCGGCGTGGTCGGCGTGCATGGCGTGGGCCCGGGCGTGGTGATCACTTCGCGCGGCTTCCAGATCGACCAGTGGCAGTACGACGGCGTGCCGATCGACCGCAACACCTATGCACTGGGGAACTGGGGCCAGGAAAACATGGTCATCTACGACCGCCTGGAAGTGCTGCGCGGGGCATCGAGCCTGCTCGAAGGCACGGGTAGCCCGGGCGGCTCCGTCAACCTGGTGCGCAAGCGCCCGCTGGCCACGCGCCAGGTCGCGCTCACGGGCCGCGCCGGTTCGTGGGACCATTACGGCGCGCAGCTCGACGTCAGCACGCCGCTGAATGCGGAAGGCAGCCTGCGCGGACGCGCCATCGTCGATGAAGACGACAGCCATTCCTTCATCGACCAGGTCTGGAGCAAGAACCGCACCGTGTATGCGGCGCTCGACTACGACCTCGGCCCCGCCACCACCGTGGGCCTGGCCGTGAGCAACGTCAACGGGCGCGGCCGCCCGATGTTCATCGGCCTGGCGCGCTACGCCGACGGCAGCGAGCTGGGATTGCCACGCTCGACCTATACGGGCGCCGACTGGAACCGCAGCAAGGTGGAACAGACCACCGTCAACCTGGACCTCGAGCACCACTTCAACAGCCGGTGGACCTTCAAGACGGCCGCGCTGGGCGTCAATGAACGCACCAATTCGACCCACCAGCGCATGGCCGGCACCATCAAGGCCGATGGCAGCGGTTCCATGTACGGCGACTTCTCCACCGATTTCAAGAACCAGAAGCGCGGCATCGACGCCTTCGTGCGCGGCAAATTCGATGGCCTGGGCATCGCGCAGGAAGTCGTCATGGGCGCCAGCTATGTGAAGTTCCATTCCGACGACCGCTATGCGCGCGCCTGGACGCAGGGCGCGCAGATCTTCAATATCGACCACCACCGCCCATGGCAGGACTTCGACACCATCGCCGCGCGCGGCGTGAGCTCCAGCAGCACCTACGACATGCGCCAGAAAGGCCTGTACGGCACCTGGAACGGCCAGCTGACCAGTCACCTGAAAGCCTTGCTGGGCGGGCGTTTCAGCTGGTATGACTTCGAGTATGCCCCCCAGGGTGGCACGGCGGACACCACCCGTGTCACGGCCAAGTTCACGCCATCGGTGGCCCTGATGTATGCGCTGACGCCGCAATGGTCCACCTACGCCAGCTATGCGGGCGTGTTCCAGCCGCAGACGAACCGCAACGCGGCGGGCCAGGTCCTGAAACCGATCACGGGCGACAGCTATGAAGCCGGTATCAAGGGCGAACTGCTGGACGGCAAAGTCAATACCTCGCTGGCCGTCTTCCGCTACGAGCACAAGGACCGCGCCGTCAACGATTACGCCGCCGGTTTCGCCTGCGACGGCTGGTACTGCTCGCGCGCCTCGGGCAAGGTGCGCAGCCAGGGCCTGGAAGCGGAAGTGTCCGGCGAAGTAGCGCGCGGCCTGCAGCTCTCGGCCGGCTATGCCTACACGACGACGACCTACCTCGACGACCCGGACAACAAGGGCGAGGTCTTCTCGACGTGGACGCCGAAGCACATGTTGCGCCTGTGGTCCGGCTATACCCTGCCCGGCGAGTGGAGCAAGTTCAGCGTCGGCGCTGGCGTGAACATGCAAAGCCACACGCTGGACTTCGGCCGCTCGTTCGACGTGGCCGGCTTCTCGCTGTGGAACGCGCGCCTGGCCTGGCAAGCCACGCCGCAGCTGTCGCTGGCCGTCAACGTCAACAACCTGTTCGACAAGCGCTACGTGATCCCGTCGTATAACGACACGGGCGGCAATAACCACTTCGGCGACCCGCGCAACGTGCAGCTGACCCTGAAGTACACGCCGAAGTGGTAGATGGATAGGAGGGCTGGGGGCCGGCGCGAGGGCCGTGGCGCGACATTCAGTTCGCGCCGCGGCCGGGATTTTCGGCTAAGATGATGGCGCGGCGTTGCGCCGCACCGCATCGTGCATCGGCCTCTCATTCATCTACACCGTCAATGGAACAAAAAGACAAGTCTTGGGTCACTTCGGTGGACGTCGCCAAACGGGCCGGCGTCTCGCGCTCCGCCGTCTCGCGCACGTTCACGCCCGGCGCCAGCGTGGCGCCCGAAACGCGGGCCCGCGTGATGGAAGCGGCGCAGTCGCTGGGCTACCAGGTCAACATCCTGGCGCGCAGCATGAACCAGGGACAAAGCAACCTGGTGGGCGTCGTCATCACGGGCTTCACGGACCCGTTCCGCGTGGCCCTGCTGGGCGAAGTCACGCGCAGCCTGAGCGAACATGCGCTGGTGCCGCTGCTGATGAATGCGGAAGATCCAGAGCGACTCAGCGAATTGCTGCGCATCCTCCTCAGCTACAAGATTTCCGGCGTCATCATGACGTCCGGCTCGCCGCCGTCCGCCGTGGCGACGGAATACCTGCAGCGGCAGGTGCCGGTGGCCATGATCAACCGCGCGCGCGACCTGAAAGGCGTGGACGTGGTCAACAGCGACAACCGCAACGGCGGCGAACTGGCGGCCAGCACCCTGCTCGACAGCGGCGCCAGACGGCTGGCCTTCGTCAACACGCGCGCCAGCAGTTTCAGCGGCATCGCGCGCGGCAAGGCCTTCCTCGAGCACCTGGCGCCGGCGGTGGCAAAGAAACGCTGCACGGCTGACGAATACCTGGCCGACGCCATCGGCTACCAGGCAGGCCAGGAAGCGGCCGACGCCCTGCTCGCCTCGGGCAAGCTGCCCGACGGCGTCTTTTGCGCCACCGACCTGATCGCGTGCGGCTTCATCGACGCGGCGCGCAGCAAGTATGGCATCGACGTGCCCGCGCAATTGCAGGTGATCGGCTTCGACGACATTCCCATGGCCGCGCTGGACGCCTACCAGCTGACCACCATCCGCCAGGATGCGGGCGAACTGGCGCGCCGCGCCGTCAAGAGCCTCGTCGAACGCATGGAAAAATTTGCCATGCCGGGCCGCCTGAAGGAAGTTCCCGTCACCCTGGTTCGGCGCGGCACCACGCGCTAAACGATGCAATACGGCAGATGGCGCAACGCCGTCTGCCTGCCCGCCACCGCCCACCGTTCCCCGTTTTCCACACTTTTTCATCCCCCGCCTGTACTTGTTGACATCAAAAAAAATCCGGGTTACTGTTTGCACACGTGTACTGCACACGTGTGCAATTTCTTCAAACAGGCCAGTTCCGGCCACACCATTACAAAAAGCGCCCCGTCCACGGAGGCGTCATCAAGGAGACTGTTATGTTGAACCACGTTTTAAGAACCGCCCTGCTCGGCATCGGGGCGATCGGCCTGGCGGCCTGCACCACGCCCGCCGGCACGCAGCACAGTACGGCCGCCGCCGATCCGAAGCTGGCGAAGATCGGCCAGATCGTCGTCGTGTACATGGAAAATCGCAGCTTCGACCACCTGTTCGGCACTTTCCCCGGCGCCGACGGCATCGCCAATGGCCGTTCGCCCGACACCACCACGCAGACCGGCCCCGATGGCAAGCCGTATGCCATGCTGCCCGCCGTGGCGCTTGACAAGGGCGGCCTGGACCCGCGCTTCAAGGCCGACATCGCCAACGCGCCCTTCCACATGGAACCGAGCGTGTCGCTGGGCGACAAGACGGCCAGTCCCGTGCACGCGTTCTGGACACACAAGCGGCAGATCAACGACGGCAAGAACGACCGCTTCGTCGTCGAGGGCAATACGGGCGCCTTGCCGATGGGCTATTTCGACGGCAGCAAGCTCAAACTGTGGGCGCTGGCGCAGCGCTACACCTTGGCCGACCGTTTCTTCCAGTCCGCCTATGGCGGCTCCTTCCTCAACCACATGTGGCTGACCTGCGCCTGCACGCCCGTGTTCCCGAACGCGCCCCAGTCGATCGTCGCCCAGGATGAGCGCGGCACGGGCCACAAGAAGGGCGAAGAGGCGGAAGTGACGCAGGACGGCTACGCCGTCAACACCATGCAGGGCCCGCTGCTGTTCGACCCGACCAAGAAGCAGACGTTCCTGCCGCCGCAAACCATGCCCACCATCGGCGACCGCCTGACGGACAAGGGCATCTCGTGGGTCTATTATGCGGACGGCTACGACATCGCCGTCGCCTCGACCAAGTCGGGCAAGAAGGCCGACGATTTCTCGTATCACCACCAGCCGTTCACCTACTTCAAGCGCTTCATCGACAGCCCGCAGCAGCGCGCCACGCACCTGAAGGACCGCTCCGACATGCTCGCCGACGTCCAGGCGGGCAAGCTGCCGCCCGTCTCGTTCTACAAGCCCATGGGCAAGAAGAACATGCATCCGGGGATGGATAAATCGAGCGTGGCGGCCGGCGACGACGAGGGCGTGGCCATCATCGGCGCCATCATGGAAGGGCCGCAATGGAAGGACACCGTCATCATCGTCACCACCGACGAAAACGGCGGTTTCTGGGACCACGTGGCGCCGCCCAAAGGCGACCGCTTCGGCCCGGCCACGCGCATCCCCGCCCTGGTCATCTCGCCCTTCAGCGAAGGCGGCCATATCGACCATACCGAGTATGAAACCGTGTCGATCCTGAAGTTCATCGAGGAACGCCATGGCCTGGCGCCCTTGAGCGAGCGCGATGCGCGCGCCAACAGCCTGGCCAAAGCCCTCAAGCTGTAACACCGATTCTCCTGCCTGTCTGCCCTGGGTGCGCCGTCCTGCGCGGCGCGCCCGGGCAACTCACATCCAAAGGAAACGCCATGCTGCATGCCCGCCATCTTCCCCTGTCCCTCCTGATGCTCGCCCTGGCCGCCTGTGGCGGCGGCGATGACACCGCCCCTCCCGTGACGCCGCCGGTGACGCCGCCCGTCACGCCACCGCCCGCCACCTACTACCAGACCAAGACGCCGTACACGCCGCAGCAGGACGCGGCCACATACGAAACCGCGCCGGCCGGCTACGCGCCCGTGTTTACCGAACTGGTGGCGCGCCATGGTTCGCGTGGGCTGTCGAGCATGAAATACGATGCGGCCTTCTACAACGTCTGGCAACGGGCGGCCGCCGACGATGCGCTCACGCCGCTGGGGCAAAAGCTGGGCGCCGACATCCTGAAACTGATGAAGGCCAACGCGCTGCTCGGCTACGGCGTGGACGGCATCACGGCGCCCGGCTACGGCAACCTGTCGCAGACGGGCATCAATGAGCACAAGCAGCTGGCCGTGCGCATGCTGGCGCGCCTGCCCGCCCTGTTCACGCAGCTGGGCGCGAACGCCGCCAGCGCGCCGCGCCAGATCGTCACCATCAGTTCCGGCGTGGACCGCGCCAAGGACAGCGCCGCGTATTTTGCGCAGTCGCTGGCCGCCACGGCACCAAACGTCGCGCCGCTGATTACCCTGCCGCCCGCGCCGGCCGGCTACCCGGCCGGCAAGCCCGTGGTCCAGCCCAATGGCACCAACCGCTTCCTGCTGTATGCGCACAAGCTGGTGCCGAAGACGGACCTCGTCACCGATGCCCTCGACCGCCATTACCCGACTTACCAGGATAGCCAGGCCTATCAGGCCTACCTGGAAAGCCCCGCCTTCCTGGCCAAGTACACAGCCATCGACACGGATGCCACGGCGCGCACCCTGGGCCGCGAAGTGCTGGAACGCCTGTTCAGCAAGGCCTTCGTCGACAAGATCGACAACGACACCTACCGCTTCGCCAATACGGGCACGTACAGTTTCACCAGCGACGACGGCAAGTTCACCAACACCGTCACGGGTGACGGCGGCACCACCATCAAGGGCCTGGCCGATGCCGCCTCGGTGCTGTACAACCTGTACGCCATCATGGCCGGCATGACGAGCGAAGTGAAAGCCGACTTCGTACAGTACATGCCGTCGGACGCGGCCAAGTACCAGGCCTTCGTGCAGGACTACCAGGACTTTTACAACAAGGGCCCCGGCACCACGGAAAGCGCCGGCGTCACCTGGAATTACGTGCGCGCGCTGCGCGACGACTTTTTCACGGAAGTGGACGCCATCGCGCGCGGCGACCTGTCGCACGGCGCCAAGCTGCGCTTCACGCATGCGGAAGCCATCATCCCGCTGGCCACGGCCATGGGCCTGAAGACCGTCGTCGGCGCGCTGCCGGCGGCGCAGACCTACAGCTATGACAACAGCAGCTGGCGCGGCCTGTACGTGGCGCCGATGGCGGCCAACATGCAGTGGGACGTGTACCGCGACGCCGGCGGCAATGTGCTCGTGAAAATGCTGTACAACGAAAAGGAAACGGACTTCCAGGCCGCCTGCGATGGCGCCCGCTTCGCTGCCGGCAGCCATTTCTATGTGTATGCGAAACTGAAGACCTGCTACGGCCACGTGGCGCAGTAAGTACGGAGCAGGCGGGCAGCCGTGCCCGCCTGTCTGGCGTTTGATGCTAGGCTACGCCTGGTAATCAATCACGTCACCCGCGGATCGCCATGCCCCCACCGTTCCCTTTGTCCAGCATGCTGCTGGCCCTGTCCCTGCACGCCAGTCCCGTCCTGGCCGTCGAAGGCCATTACCAGACCAAGACGCCCTATGCGCCGCAGCAGGATACGGCCACGTATGCCGCGCCGCCAACCGGCTTCCAGCCCATCTACACGCAACTGGTGGCGCGCCACGGCTCGCGCGGCTTGACTGGCATGAAGAGCGACGCGGCCCTGTATGCGATGTGGCAGCAGGCCGCCGCGCAGGATGCGCTGATGCCTTTGGGACGCGAACTGGGTCCCGACATCCTGGCCCTGATGAAGGCCAACGCGCTGCTTGGTTATGGCGTGGCCGGCATCGAGAAACCCGGCTACGGCAATCTGTCGCAGACGGGCATCGAGGAACACCGGCAACTGGCCGTGCGCATGCTGGCGCGCCTGCCCGCCCTGTTTGCGCAAGTGGGGCAGGACGCGGCGACGGCGCCGCGCCAGCTCGTCACCATCGATTCCGGCGTGGACCGCGCGCGCGACAGTGCACGCTTTTTCACGCAGTCGCTGCTGGAGCACGCGCCCGCCCTGGCTCCCTTGTTGTACTTTCCGCCCGCCCCGGCGCCGTACCCGCAGGGACGCATGGCGGTACCGCAAGCGGATGGCGTCAACCGCTTCCTGCTGTACGCGCACAAGCTGGCGCCGCAGACGGATCTTGTCGCCGATCCCGCCAACCCGTATTACGTCACGTATGCCGCCAGCCAGGCCTACCAGTACTATGAAAGAACCAAGCAGCTGCACGCGCTGATGGATGCCCCCGCCAGGCTGCCGGCAGCGGCCGCGCATGCACGCCACGTGCTTGAACGGCTGTTTGCACCCGCCTTTCTCGACCAGCTTGAGCGCGGCGCCGCCAGCTATGCGGACACGGGCAGCTACACGTTCACCAGCGCGGACGGGAAACTCACGCGCACCATGACGGGCAGCGGCAAGACCGTCATCCGCAGCCTGAATGCGGCCGCGACGAAACTGTATGAGCTGTATGCGATCGCCGCCGGCATGCGCCATGAAGTGCCGGCCGATTTCAGCCGCTACATGCCCGCCGAGGATGCGCGCTACTACGCCTATATCGCCGACCACGAGGATTTTTACCAAAAAGGGCCGGGCACCACGACCAGCGCAGGCGTGACCTGGCGCTTCGCGCTGGCCTTGCGCGACGATTTTTTCAAGGAAGTCGATGCACTGGCCAGCGGCGACTTGCGCCACGCGGCCAAGCTGCGCTTCACGCACGCCGAGATGATCATTCCGCTCGCCTCGGCATTCAGTTTGAAAGAAGCGCTGGCTCCCTTGCCGGCATCGGCCAGCGACAGCCATGCCGGCCCTCGATGGCGCGGCCAGAGCGTCTCGCCGCTGGCGGCCAATATGCAGTGGGATGTGTACCGCAACGGAGAAGGACAGCTGATCGTGCGCCTGCTGTACAACGAAAAGGAAACCGATTTCCAGGCCGCCTGCGACGGCGCCCGCATCGCGCCGGGCAGCGTCTTTTACGACTACGCAAAACTGAAAACCTGCTACGGATACGTGGCGGCGCGCTGATGCAGCGCACCGCCATGGTGCCTTACTTCAGGGTCGGCATGGCAAACTCGGCGCCTGCCGCCGTCGAGGCCGGCCAGCGCTGGGTGACGGCCTTCTGTTTCGTGTAGAAACGCACGGATTCCGGACCGTGCGCATGGTGGTCGCCGAACAGGCTGCGCTTCCAGCCGCCGAAGCTGTGGAAGGCCATCGGCACGGGGATCGGCACGTTGACACCCACCATGCCCACCTGCACCCTGTGCGTGTACTCGCGCGCCGTGTTGCCGTCGCGCGTGTAGATCGCCGTGCCGTTGCCATATTCGTGGGCGTTGACGAGGTCCAAGGCCGTCGTAAAGTCCGGCACGCGCACGATGCACAGCACGGGCCCGAAGATTTCCTCCTTGTAGATCGTCATCTCCGGCGTCACATGATCGAACAGGCTGCCGCCAAGGAAGAAGCCTTGTTCATGACCAGGCAGCACGAAACCGCGCCCGTCGCAGATGAGTTTCGCGCCCTCTTCCACACCCTTGGCGATATAGCCGGCGATCTTCTCCTTGTGCACTTGCGTGACCACCGGACCCATTTCCGCTTGTAAATCCATGCCCTGCGTGATTTTCAGGGCGGCAATACGCGGCACCAAGGCTTCGACCAGCTGGTCCGCCACATTGCCGACCGCCACCACGACGGAAATGGCCATGCAGCGCTCGCCGGCCGAACCGAACGCCGCGCCCATCAGGGCATCCACGGTTTGCGGGATATCCGCGTCCGGCATGACGACCATGTGGTTTTTGGCGCCACCGAGCGCCTGCACGCGCTTGCCTTGCGCACAGCCGGTGGCATAAATGTACTCGGCAATCGGCGTGGAGCCGACAAAGCTGACGGCGCGCACGTCCGGGTGGTGCAGCAAGCCATCGACGGCCTCTTTATCTCCCTGCAGCACATTGAAGACGCCATCGGGCAAGCCCGCCTCCGTCAGCAATTGCGCCAGCAGCAGGCTGGCCGACGGATCGCGCTCGGACGGTTTCAAGACAAAGGTATTGC
>NZ_LNCE01000042.1:0-27018 GCF_001445815.1 Janthinobacterium sp. Ant5-2-1
GGGTCAGCCTTTTTTATTGCCTGCGTCCGGCGTCATATCTTGCGGACAAAACGCCGGACGTAAAAAAGCCGGCCCGAAGGCCGGCTTTCTTTCCTGCGGGGTGCTAAATTACTTAGCAGCCGATGCAGCAGCCGAAGCGGCAGCAGCAGCGTCCGAAGCGGCCGAAGCAGCGCTCGAAGCGGCAGCAGCAGCGTCGGTAGCGGCCGAAGCAGCAGCGTCAGCAGCAGCAGCTGGAGCAGCTTCAACTGCTGGTGCTGGTGCTGGGGTTTCAACTACTGGTGCTGGTGCAGGAGCTTCTTCTTTTTTGCTGCAAGCAGCCAGAGCAACAACCATCAGGGAGGCGATCAGCAGGGATTTTTTCATTTGTTTTCCTTAATTATTTCAAAAAATAAATCAATATTGTTGCGATGAATAATTACCGGTAATTATCGCTCGTTAGGTCGTCTTCGAAGGCTTTTCGTACCAGGTGGTGCCTGCCAGACAACGGAAACTTCCTAACCGAATATTATAGCGATTTTTGGTGCGTCGCAATAGGAGCAAGAGGCAAATTCGCAACTATTTTGTGATATCGCAATATTTGCCGAAGCAAATTGCAAGCAAGTGTAAGCGATTTGCGAAAGCGCGACAAAACGATATAAAAATAATATCTTTCTTTGCGCTGGCGCAGAAGCTGTTCTTTTACCTACTGTAATACCACTTTGCTACGATACGATCATTCAAGCCAGTTCGATCCAGCCATCCTGATACCAAGTATACAAGGCATCCATCACGTCATCGGAAGCCTGGGCCACGGCGGCGCCATCGAGGGCGCGTTCGTTGGCCAGGGTTTCCAGGGCCGTTTTGTCGGCCTTGCCAATGGCAAACGATTCGCCATTGATGAAGACATTCTTGCCACGATACAGCATCAGGGTCTTGCGTGACAACACGACACCCTTTTTCTGCGCGGCATCCGCGAAACGGCCCACCGTCAGCGGCTTGGACAGCGGCGTGAAAAACACATTGTGCTTCGGTTCCGACAGGTGTTCGCCGAGGAAGATGGTGACGTCTTCTTCCGTGAAGCGCACCTTGTTCATTTCTTCCGTGATGGTGGCGAGCATGTCGCGGGGAATTTCCGCCGGCTTGCCCGACGCCTTCAGGTCGGGATCGCTGTAGATGCCGGGCAAGTCGATCGAATCGGCCATGAATTGCAGGAAGGCTTCGCCCAGTTCCTGGAACGATGGCGAGCGGAAGCCGATCGAATACGTCTGGCAGTCGCCGATGGCCACGCCGTCGTGCGCGTAGTGGGGCGGCAAGTACAGCATGTCGCCCGGTTCCAGGGTGAATTCTTCGTCGGGCGTGAAGTTGCTGAGGATTTTCAGCGGCAAGCCGTCGATCAGGCTCAGGTCCTTCTGCGCGCCGATGCGCCAGTGGCGCTTGCCCTGGCCTTGCAGCAGGAACACGTCATAGGAGTCGAAATGCGGGCCCACGCCGCCGCCATCGGTGGCAAAGCTGACCATCAGGTCGTCCAGGCGCGCGTCCGGCAGGAAGCGGAACTGGCGCAGCAGGGCGTCGGCCTTGGCGCTGTGCAGGTTGGCGCCCTGCACCAGCAGGGTCCATTCCTTCTGTTTCAGCGAAGGCAGGCTGGTCAGCGGACCTTGCTGCATGTTCCAGTGGCCATCCGCATGGCTGACCAGGCGCGATTCGACGTGGTCGAGGGTAGCCAGCTCGGCCAGGGCCTTGAAATCGAACAGCGCCTTGAAGCCGGGTACGGCTTGACGGATCAACAAGGGTTTTTTATGCCAGTAGTCGCGCAGGAATTGCGCCGGCGTGATATCGCCGAGGAGAGTTAATGTTTTCATGCGCCCATTATAACAACCGGAAATGCAGGAATGCGCCTGCCGTTGGCGGCGTGAAGGTATAATTTGCCAGCTTATACAATGAAAGGAAGCATAATGAAGATTGCCAAAAATACGGTCGTGACTGTCAACTACAAACTGTCAGACGCGCAAGACAATCTGATCGAAGACGGCCGCCAGCCGATGGTCTACCTGCACGGTGATTATGAAAACACCCTGCCAAAGATCGAAGAAGAGCTCGACGGCAAGGAAGTTGGCTATTCCAACACGATCCAGATCGAACCGGATGATGCTTTCGGTGAATATGATCCAGCCCTGGTCAAGGTCGAGCCGCGCAATCGCCTGCCTGAGCCGCTGGAAGTGGGCATGCAGTTCGAAGGCATGCCGGAAAGCGATTCGCCGGACGAAGAAGCGATGATCTTCACGGTCACCGACATCGCCGATGACAAAGTCGTGCTGGATGGTAACCATCCACTGGCCGGCATCGCGCTGCGCTTCTCGCTGACCGTCGCTGACGTGCGCGCCGCCACCGACGAAGAAATCGCCCATGGCCACGTGCATGGCGCACACGGCCATGACCATGGCGATGAAGATGATGAAGGCGAAGGCGAAGAGGGCGACCACTTCCGTACGCATCCGATTCATTAATACTGCTTGTTCCAGGCCGGCTACATGCCGGCCTGTTCGCTTGTGCCGCTGTTATTAACGGCGTAGCGTCGACGCCTTGGCGCGCGCTTGCGCCGATGGCCTGACGGCGCGTTGACGCACCTCAAAAAATGGCGTCTTGCCTGGCCGTACGGCGATGGCGGACCAGTCGTTGTCGATGCTGACGTGGCCCAGGTTGCCTTTCCAGCTGATTTTCGGCCCGCCTGCCTTGGCCGCGGTCTTTTTACTCTTTCCTTCCTTGCCGTCCGCCTCGCGATCGCGCTGCGTATCGACCAGCAACACCTTGCCGCTGAACTTCTTCGCCAAGGTACGAACCTGTTTGCGCGGGCCGGCAAAGCCGTCCTGTTTTGAGCTGAAGCTGGGCAGCAACGAATTGTCGTCTTCGTCGAGCACGCCCATGTCGCCATCGGAAAACAGCACGATGCCGTCGAGCTGCTTGCGCTGCGCCATGGCGAACAGGCGCTGCAGCCAGGAGCGGTTGGCGACCAGGCGGTCTTCGAATTCGCTGTTGCGTCCCGCTTCTGGCAGGAAATGGTTGTTATTCGCGGGCAGGTTGATGGTGGCAAACAGCACGCCGCCGTATTCCCAGTGGGCGTTTTCCGCATAGCTGCGGAACTTCGCAGTCGATGACAGCCGCGACAGGGTCAGCTTGCGCTGGCCCAGGCTCTGGTCGTCGGCGAAATACACGTCGCGCAAGCGGTTCAGGCGTTCGATGGCGTTGACCCTGCCGCGCGAATTGCGGCAGTTGGCCCAGTCGCTGGCCGACAGCGAGACGATCAGCGGCGGGCCGCTGGCGTCGAGCAAGTCCTTGCGCTGGCTGTAGAGCTTGTCGCTGCACGATTCGCTAGCGGCCTTGATGCCGGTGGCCACGACGAAAGACGCATTGAAGGCGCTGGTGTCGGCGATGGCTTTTTTCAGGGGGCCATCGTCCGGCCCGGCGTTGAAGGAATGGCCCAGCACGGCAAACTCGAAGCCGGCCTGGTCGCTCTGGGCGGCCAGCGCCGCTTGCCATGGCAGGCTGGCAGCCAGCAATCCGGCGGCCAGCAGGTGGATCGCGCTGCGCCGGCAGGTCATGCGGCGGCCAGCCGTTTCAACTGGTACAGCTGCTCGAGCGCATCGCGCGGCGTGAGCGCATCGGGATCGAGGTCGGCGATGGCGTCGAGCAAGGCTTGCTGCGCCGCGTTCAATGCGGCCAGCGGCGCCGATGCTTCCTCTTCTTCCTCTTGCGCATACGGATCGGCTGCCGGCGCGGCGAACAGGTCGCGCTGCGGCGTGGCGTCGAGCGCCTGCGCTTCCAGGCGCGCCAGGTGTTTGCGCGCGGCCTTGATCACGGGCTGCGGCACGCCGGCCAATTGCGCCACCTGCAAGCCGTAGCTTTGCGAGGCGGGGCCAGGCTGCACGGCGTGCAGGAAGACGATGCTGTCCTTGTGCTCGACGGCGGACAGATGCACGTTGGCGGCGCTCGGGTGGCTGTCCGGCAGTTGCGTCAGCTCAAAGTAATGCGTGGCAAACAGGGTAAAGCTGCGGCTGGTATCGATCAGATGGCGCGCGATGGCCCACGCCAGGGCCAGGCCGTCGAAGGTCGAGGTGCCGCGGCCCACTTCGTCCATCAGCACCAGCGAGTGCTCGGTGGCGCCGTTCAAAATAGCTGCCGATTCCGTCATTTCCACCATGAAGGTCGAGCGTCCGCCCGCCAGATCGTCGGTGGCGCCGATGCGCGTGAAGATGCGGTCGATGGGACCGATGGTGGCGGAAGCGGCCGGCACGTAGCTGCCCACGTAGGCCAGCAGGGTGATCAGTGCCACCTGGCGCATGAAAGTCGATTTACCGCCCATGTTCGGACCGGTGATCAACAGCAGCCGGCGCTCGTTGACGAAGCGGCAATCGTTGGCGATGAAGCGCTCGATCTGCTTTTCCACCACGGGGTGGCGGCCTTCGACGATGTTGATGCACGGCTCGTCAACCAGTTGCGGCGCGGCCCAGTTGTGCTGCTGCGCATGTTCCGTCAGCGCGTTCAGGGTGTCGAGCTGGGCCAGGCCTTGCGAAATCGTCTGCAAGGTACCGATGTGTGGCGCCAGCTCGGCCAGCAGCAGGTCGTACAGCAGCTTTTCGCGCACGAGGGCCTTGTCTTGCGCCGACAGGGCCTTGTCTTCGAATACCTTGAGTTCAGGCGTGATATAGCGTTCGGCGTTTTTCAGGGTCTGGCGGCGGCGGTAGTCGTCAGGCACCTTGTCCGTCTGGCCGTGCGTCACTTCAATATAGAAGCCGTGCACCTTGTTGTATTCCACGCGCAGGTTGGCGATGCCCGTACGGGCCCGTTCGCGCGTTTCCAGGTCGAGCAGGAACTGCCCCGCGTTTTCCGACAGCGCGCGCAATTCATCGAGTTCCGCATCGAAACCGGTGGCAAACACGCCGCCGTCGCGCACCATCGCGGCCGGTTCCTGCGCCACGGCGCGCACCAGCAAGTCCAGGCAGGCGGTCGGCGTCGCCAAGGCCGTGTGGATGGCGGCCAGCAAACCGTTTTCGCCGCCCTGGCCAGGGCCATAACAACGCACGACGTCGCCGCGCAGGGCCGGCAGTTGCAGCAGGCCGTCGCGCAGGGCGGCCAAGTCGCGCGGACGCGCCGACAGCAGCGCAATGCGCGTGGTGATGCGTTCGATATCGGGCACTTGCGCCAGGGTGGCGGCAAGCGGAGCGGCCGCTTCGCTTTGCGCCAGCGCGGCGATGGCTTCATGGCGCGCGCGCGCCACCTTCTGGTCGCGCCGCGCATGGTGCAGCCAGTGGCGCAGCATGCGCGAACCCATGGCCGTGCGGCAATGATCCAGCAGCGAAAATAAAGTCGGCGATTCCTGGCCGCGGATGGTTTCCGTCAACTCCAGGTTGCGGCGCGTGGCCGCGTCCAGGCCGATGAATTCGCTTTCCGTTTCCGTCGTCA
Source organism: Janthinobacterium sp. Ant5-2-1 (assembly GCF_001445815.1). NCBI lineage: Bacteria > Pseudomonadati > Pseudomonadota > Betaproteobacteria > Burkholderiales > Oxalobacteraceae > Janthinobacterium > Janthinobacterium sp. Ant5-2-1. The sequence goes on from NZ_LNCE01000042.1 coordinate 5,437, forward strand.
GGGAGCGCACGTGCTGCAAGCCGCGACCCTGCGTCGACTGCGCATAGCGCAGCAGCGCGCCGGCCGCGCCGAACGCGGCGCCGAGGCCATCGGCGCCAAAGCCCGTCAAGGTCGCCACGCCCAATTGATCCAGCAGGGCCTTGTGGCCGCCCACCACATCGAAATGCCAGTCCGGCACGCGGTTGATGTGCGTGCCTGCGTAGTCGTCAAACAGGTTGCCATTGTCGCCGCTGAGAATTTCAGCTGGCACAATGCGTTCCAGCTCCTGCTGCAGGCGCACGGCCACGGTGCTGCTGTCGCCGGAAAACTCCATCAGTTTCAAGGCACCGCTGGCCAGCGACAGCCAGGCCAGGCCCGTCGTGACCGTCTTGCGCTGCGTGATGCTGCACATGGCCAGCAGCGGGCGCTCGGCCTTTTCTGGCAGCAAGTCCGCATCCGTCAGGGTACCGGGCGTGACCACGCGCATGACCTTGCGTTCAACGGGACCCTTGCTGGTGGCCGGGTCGCCAATCTGCTCGCAAATGGCCACCGACTCGCCCAGCTTGACCAGCTTGGCTAGATAACCGTCGAGCGAATGAAACGGCACGCCGCACATCTTGATCGGATTGCCGCTGGCCACGCCGCGCGCCGTCAGGGTAATGCCCAGCAGGCGCGAGGCTTTTTCCGCATCCTCGAAAAACAGCTCGTAGAAATCGCCCATGCGGTAGAAGACCAACATCGTCGGGTGGTTCTCCTTGATGCCTAAATATTGCTGCATCATTGGAGTGAGCTTTTCAGCCGAATTTTTCTTTGCCGCGGCGGCGTTGATTTCTTTTGGGACGGTGGTCATGTGTTCTTTGTCGTTGGTCCGGCGGCAGGGAAACGCATGCCTGCCGGGCTGTGTGTGGTGCTATGTGCATTCAAGGCCGTCATTTTACCGCTTTCGGCGGGCGGGGCGGGGTATTGCGTGCGGATGGTAAAAAGCAGGTCCTGCAACGCTGACCTGGCGCGATTTCAGCGATCGGTGACTTGGCGCCGCGATGTTGCGCGGCTATCTGGCTGGCAGCTGCTGTGCCATGGAATGGGCAGGCGGCAGGGCTGTGTCTGCTTTTGAGGCAGCGGTACGTGGTCAGTATGGCATGCAGTGGGCCATCTTGCCGCCCCAGGTGGTTTACTGAAGAGAAATTAACCGCCGGTATCGCCGCCGACCGAGCTTTCCGGATCGAAGGAAAAGACGCGCAATTCCGGTTGTGCATCTTCGCCGCGCATGATGCGTACCGTCATGACGAAGGAAAGTTCCCAACGACCGGCCGTATAGCCGACATCCAGGTTATGTTTCCACTCCTGGCGGATACGGTGCAGGGGCACCTGTTCTGGTTCCCCCAACAATTGCTGGATCTCAAAGTCCAGCGGGAAATGGTAGGTGGCGCCTACCGACTGCAGGAAGGGCGATGGCGGTGAATAGATGGTAGGGACTTTCGGACCGATCTGCGTCAGTTGCGGTACGGTAATGAGGCAGCAATCGATGATCTGGAACGATGTAAAGCCGCTGTCCTTGGAGCCGCAGCAGGTAACGTCGAGATAGACATGTTGGCCTTTCTGGAAATGCACGCCACCCATGTAGGGCCCGTGTCGCGGATCGGCCGTCCCGTCGCAGGAAGTGAAGTTGTAGTCGAGCTGGTTGGTGATTTGATCCGCATCAAAGTGCACAGATAACTTCATCCAGGGGCTTACAGGAGTCATTTTTTACTATCTCTTTCTAAGTTGATAAGGAATTGCTGATAGCGCGCGTCGCGTCGCAGGGATAAAAGATCTGGCGCAGATTCGATCAAATTGAGGGGGTAACCGAGCTTGCTGGCCTGGATCAATGCAGTGAGCGCCTCGGAGCGTTTACCGATCAGTTCATGCGTGAGCGCGGCACGAAACTGCACTTCCGCTACCTTGGGCGCTAGGGCGAGTGCGTGCTTGACCCTGGCCAGCGCCTGTTCTTTTTCTCCCGCGTAGGCCTGGTAAAGTGCCATGCGCGAATTGAGCGTGATTTCATGGGGCATGCGTTCGATTATGGGACGCAGCAGGGCGATGGCATGCTGATAGGATTGCTTTGATGCTTGTACCTGCGCTGGTATCCAGCGTTGGGCGTCGGCTAAGTTCGCCCATAGCAGGTAGAAGCCTGGGTTACCTTTTTTCTCGGAAACGGCATTCTCGAACGCTTGCACGGCGCCGAGGTAGTCGCCCTTCGCAAACAGCGAGGTGCCCAGGTTGGTATACAGTTCCCAGTGCGGTTGCACCTGCAAGCCTTGTTGCAGCACCTGGAGTGCTTCATCGCTGCGGTTTTGCCGTAGCAGGGCCGCGTTCAGGTAAGCGTAGGTGCTTGGCGTCTGCGGATCCATGCGTATGCTTTTGCGGAATACCTGTTCCGCCTGCGCGTAATCGCCCTTCTTGTAAAGCAGATGGCCGCGCTGGGAGTTGAACAGACGTTCATGTGGATACGTGGCGATGGCGTGGTCCGACATTTGCTCGGCGAGATCGAAATTGTGGCTATTGAGATACAGGCGAGTCTTGCCGTACAGGCCCAGCAAGTTATTCGGATCAAGATTGAGCGAGATGGTCGCCTCGCGCAGCGCATCTTCCGTCTTGCCCTGAAATTCGTAGACCCAGGCTTGTGCCACATGGGCCAGCGCCAATTGGTCATCCAGCGCCAGAGCTTGCCTGGCGCTGACGTCTGCCCGCTGCAGCCAGGTATCGTCGCGGCCATTGCCGATATAGCGCAGCGTGGACGCTAGCGACAGGCCCGCCGCAGCGGCAGCGTTGTTCGGACTATGCTGGAGCACGAGCGTGAATTGCTCGATGGCCAGTTTCTGACTGGTATCGCGATCGAATATGCGTAACGCATCCATTCCCGCTTTCATACTGGCCAGTTCTGAATACGGCACCGGTGCTTTTTCGCCTGTGACGAACGATTTAACGGCAGGAACGATATTGGGCAGCTGCCATCCCGCCAGTACGGCCAGCAGCGCCACGCCCGCGCCCCATTTCAGGGTGCGCTTGCGGGGCAGGGGCAGGCGGATGGAGACGCTGGCGGGCGGTTCTTCTTTCGCAGTCTTGTCGTCAGCCAGGGGCGTGGTCAAGGTGAGGGATTCCCCGCGCTGCGCGCCTAGCGCCTCGCGCACAGCGCGCATGGTGCGTGGCCGTTCGGCCGGGTCGTGCGCCGTCATCGCGCGCACGAGGGCGTTGATGGCGGGCGGCACTGTTTCCGGCAGGTCGGGCCACGGTTCCGTCGCCTGCATGTGGGCGGCGGCCAGGGCCAGGCCGTTCAGGTGGGCGAAGTGGCGCTGGCCGGCCAGCATTTCGTACAGCATGGCGCCCAAGGCATACACGTCGCCGCGCGTGTCGGGCAGGCGGCCCATCAGGCGCTCGGGCGCCATGTAGGCGATGGTGCCCTGCAGGTCGCACAGGGTCGTCGTTTGCGTGGCTTGCGGGTCGATGTGGCGCGCCAGGCCGAAATCGAGGATGCGCACCTGACCGTCCGCTTCCAGCATCAGGTTCGACGGTTTCAGGTCGCCGTGCACGAGGTCCATGGCGTGCGCCTCGTCCATCGCGTCGGCGATCTGGTAGGCAATGTCGAGCGCCGTTTGCAAGTCCGCCTTGCCGCCGTGCATGAACTGGCCCAGGGTCTGGCCTTCAACCAGTTCCATGATGATGGACTGGCCCGTGCCTTGGCCTTCGATGGCGAAAATGCGCACGAAAGCTGCATGCCTGAGCGAAGCGGCCAGGCGCGCTTCATTGATGAGTTTTTCCGGATGCAGCACGTCGGCTTGCGGTTTCAGGCGCTTCAGCGCCACGCTACGGCACAGCTTGGCATCCCAGGCTTCGAATACATGGCCGAAACCGCCTTCGCCCAGCAAGCGGCGCACTTCATAGTGTCCGCTGATCGTGTCGTCTTGCAGTGGGGGCTGACGCAGGGAGTCGAGCAGTTCCATATACCTTGGCTTCAGAGTGCATCAACGTGGGCGTCAGGCATCGAAAAGGGGTAATGCGATGATTGAATGCCCAAGATGATTGATTTTGAGTAACTTCCTGATTTAAAACGATTGTTTAAAATAAGTCAATTAATATTGGCAAGGAGTGAACAAAAACTGCTGGCAGTCGTCTTTGCGCAGTTCTGCCGCAGGCATGCGCGGTTACGCCACACAGGCATCTATGGCCGTACCCAGCTTGTCGACAATTTCATCGACGTGGCTGGCGTCGATGATGTAGGGCGGCGCCAGCAGGATGTGGTCGCCGTGCAGGCCGTCGATGGTGCCGCCCATGGGGTAGCACATCAGTCCGTTTTGCATGGCTTGCGCCTTGATGCGCGCGTGCAGGCGGCGGGCCGGGTCGAACGGCTGTTTGGTATTGCGGTCCTGCACCAGTTCCAATCCCAGGAACAGGCCGCGGCCGCGGATGTCGCCCACGTGCGCATGGCTATCGAAGCGCTGGCGCAGGCGCTCTTGCAGCAAGCCGCCCATGGCGCGCACGTTGGCCAATAAATCGCGTTCCTCGATCTGCCGCTGTACGGCCAGGGCGGCGGCGCAGGCCGTGGCGTGGCCGATATACGTGTGGCCGTGCTGGAAAAAACCCGTGCCGGCGCGGATGGTGTCGCGGATATCCGTCGATACCATGACGGCGCCGATGGGCTGGTAGCCGGCACCGAGGCCCTTGGCGATGCAGATCAGGTCGGCGCTGATGCCTTCCTGCTCGCAGGCGAACAGGCTGCCCGTGCGTCCCATGCCGCACATGACTTCGTCGAGGATCAGCAGGATGCCGTGGCGCTGGCAGATCTCGCGCATGCGCGCAAAATAGCCGGCGACGGCGGGCAGGGCGCCGCCCGTGGCGCCGACGACGGGTTCGGCGATGAAGGCCATGACGTTGTCCGCGCCCAGTGCGGCGATATTGTCTTCCAGCTCCTGGCCCAGGCGCGCCACGTAGTCGCCATCCGTTTCATGCGCCTGCTGGTCGCGCCAGGCGTAGCACGGGGAAACGTGGGTCACGCCAATCAGCAGCGGTTCGAACTGCTGGCGGCGCCAGGCGTTGCCGCCCGTGGCCAGCGCGCCCAGGGTGTTGCCGTGGTAACTCTGGCGGCGTGCGATGACGTGGCGGCGCTGCGGCTGGCCCCGCTCCACGAAATACTGGCGCGCCAGCTTGAGCGCGCTTTCCACCGCTTCCGAGCCGCCCGAGACGAAATACACGCTGTCGATGCCGGCTGGCGCCCGGGCGACGAGGAAATCGGCCAGCTGTTCCATCGGCTCGCTGGTAAAGAAGGAGCTGTGCGCGTAGGCCAGCGTGGCAATCTGCTGCTGCACGGCGGCGATCACTGCCGCATCGGAATGGCCGAGGCAGGAGACGGCCGCGCCGCCGCAGGCGTCCAGGTAGCGCTTGCCATCGGCATCGATCAGGTAAGGGCCATCGCCGCCCGTGGCGACAGGATAACTGGCGGTCAAGCTGCGGTGGAAGACATGGCTCATGGCATCGCTTTCTTATCGACAAGGGGATGGCCGATTATAGGAGGCGTTGCGCCGCATTGCAACGATCGATGTATTTGTTTTTAATTTGCATCATTTGATGTTTTTACGTAGGCGCCCAGCGCCCGCAGCTGGCTTTCCGCCGCGCCAATGGCCGTGACGGCATCGGGCCCCGCGCGCGCCACCAGCAGTTCGACCAGGCTTTCCACGGCCGCGACGCCGGCCACGATGGAAGGGAAGAACGAGGGGCTGTCGACGGCGATGACGATGCTGGCATCAGCCTGCAGGGCCAGCGGCGACATGGCGCTGTCGCTGATGGCGACCACCTGGCAGCCGGACTGGCGCGCCGCCTGCGCCACCAGCAGCGCTTCGCTCGAATACGGCGCGAAGCTGACGACGACGACGGCTTCGCCCGCCTGCAGGGCGCGCAAGTCCATTTCCAGGGTGCCGCCCTGGCCGCTCAGCAGCTGCACGCTGGGGCGCAGCAAGCGGTACAGATAATGCAGGGTGTAGGCGATGGGGTGGGCGGCGCGAAAGCCGGCCACGTGCACGCGGGGCGCTGCCTGCAGCAGAGCGGCGGCCGCCTCCAGGGCGGCGTGGTTGGCGCTTTCCGTGGCGGCCAGGTTGCGCTGCTGCACCGTGAACACTTCAGTGACGAGGTCGCGTTCTTTTCCCTCCTTGCCGGCCAGCGCGCCCGCTTTTGCCGCATACCCGGCCTGTCCCGCGCGCAGGCGTTCGACGAAGATGGCTTTCAGTTCCGGCCAGCCGGCAAAGCCCAGCTGCTGCGCCAGGCGTACGAGGGCGGCCGATTGCACTTGCGCGCGCGCGGCGATGCTGCGCATCGACGAGACGGCCACTTCATCCGGATGGTCGGCCAGGTAGCGGGCGCCGGCCTGGAATTGCGGGCTTAGTTCCGCATGGCGCGCCTTGATCAGGTCCATCAGTGCCGCATAGGAATCGTGGGGTGTCGCTGCCTGCATCGCCGTGCCTCATTGGATAGGTTGCGGCGATGGTACAGGATTCGTCAGCGCGCCGGTAGCGGCGCGCCTTGCGCCAGGGCGGCCGTGCGCGGACGCAGGCGGGCAAACAGGTGCGGCGCGGCCGGTTTGCGGTGCGGTCCCGTCGTCAGCACGCGCAAGGCGGTGGGCAGCGGTACGTCGTGGCAATGCAAAAACAGGGCGGCGGCGCCCGTGCCGGCCATTTCCTGCAAGGCCAGCGCATGTTCGACCAGTGCCGCCGTGCGCATGTCGAGCCGCACGGGAATGTCGGGTTGAAATAACTGTATGTCGACGTGCCGTGCATCGCGCATGCTGTCCCCGCCGGGTTCGATGGTCAAGCTGCCAGCATAAAAGCGCCCCGGCGCCGCCACTTTGCGTTAAATCAATTCCTGTGTCGGATAGATTCCACAAGGCAAAAAAACGCCAACCGTTGCCGGCTGGCGCTGAAACTCCTCAAGGAAGAAGACATGTATTCCAACAACGTTTCGACGCCTGACAAAACCGTCGCGAGCGGCAGTGATTTGTGGCCGAGAAGCGCAGCGGCACTGTAGTGCCGTGAGCATCGCCGGCCGCAAAGCGCGCCGCGCAGCCGGTTTTTTCAGGTGTCCATCACAAGCTCCAGCGGACGGAGAGCCCCACGACCTTGTCATAGCGCCGCACGTCGCGCACATAGTCCGGCGTGTCGTGGTAGTCGCGGTAGGTCGAGTCGAGCAGGTTGTTCGCGTCCAGGGTCACCGTGGTGTTCGGATTGAGCTTGTACGAGACCGACGCATCCAGGGTCTTGGTGGGCGCCACTGTCAGGTGGATGCCCTTGCCGCGGTAGTTGTAGTCGTCGACGTACTTGTCGCGCCAACTGTAGGCCAGGCGCGCCGACCACGGTCCCTGTTCGTACAGGCCGACGATATTGGCGGACCACTTCGACATGCCCGTGAACGGATGCGCGCTGCCATTCAATTCCTCCAGCTCGCCCGTCATGTAGGTGGCGTTCGCCTGCAGACCCAGGCCGCTCATCCAGCCGGGCAGCTTGTCGTAGAACTGCTGGTACGCCATTTCCAGGCCTTGCAGATGGCCCTTCGAGGTGTTGCGCGGGCGCGTGATATCGTACTCGATGCCGCCATACGTTTCCTTGGCCGAACCGGACAGGATGTAGTTCTTGAAGTTGTGGCGGAACACGGTGGCCGTGACGGAACCCGTCTGCGCGAAATACCATTCCAGCGCCACATCGAGGTTCTTGCCTTCCACGGGTTTCAGGTCGGGATTGCCGCCGCTGCCCGTCGGACGCACCATCTCCAGGCTCTGGCCCAGGCTCACGCCGGGGTTGAAGTCGGCGAAGTTCGGGCGCTGCACGGCCTTGCCGGCCGTCAGGCGGGCGATCAGGTCCTGGCGCAGCATGGCTTTCAGGGTCATGCTGGGCAGCACGTCCGTGTCCGAGGTCTTCACGCGCACGGGCGTGACGATGCCGTTTTGCGAAGAATTGCCTTGCAAGTCCTGCTTGGTCTGCACCACGCGCACGCCCAGGGTGCCGTCGACCGGCACTTGCGCCAGGTTAAAGCCGATGCGCGCCTTGCCGTAGACGGCATTGGTTTTTTCCACATCCTTGTAATGGGTCATCGGATCGTCTGGGCTGCGTTCGCTGCTGCCCGTAAACAGCTGGCGCAGCACGGCCGTGTTGTTGAGCATGAAGTCGCGGCAGGGCGTGAGCCAGCTTTGCAGGCCGAAGTTGCCCGTGTTGTCGTGCGAGGCGCACGCCAGGCCGGGAATCGCGTCCGCCGTCATGACCGACGCCAGCCCGCCCTGGCCATTTTTTTCGCGGATCGATTCGGCTTTGCGCTTGGCCAGGCGCACGCCGCCCGAAAATTCGCGGAAGAAGCCCGTGCTGTCCATGTCGTAGGTAACGTCGCCGCGCCAGTCGGTCGAGCTGCCTTCGTCGTGATTGTGATTGTCGTAGAAACCGAGCAGGGTGTAGTTCTTCGGGCCCAGCATGTTGTAGCCGGGGTAGCTGATCTGCGCGCCGCCGTTCACGTTCGTGCTGCCGATCACGCTGGTCGGATGGGCGAGGAAGTCGAGGATGGGAAATTCGCGTTCGAAGTTGCTGACCGTGCGCGCCAGTTCCGTCGTGGCGCGCAGCTGCGGCGTGATGTCCCAGCGTGCGCCGATGGCGCCTTGCGAACCGATCGAGCGGTCGCGCCGCGCCTGGGTCGAGCCCAGCGTGAACGGCGACCATGGGCCGTCGATCTTGCCCACCGTGGCCGCCTGATTGGTGCCGGGGATCAGGGTGATGTCCGGGTTCTGGCCCCACGGCAGCGAACCGACGAAGAACTGGCTGTCGAACGCGTGCTTGATCAGGGTCGACATGCCTTCCGCATACACTTCCACCTGCGAGTTCGGGCGCCACTGGAAGGCGGCGTTGGCCGCGTAGCGCTTGCGGTCGCCCACGGTGGGGATCATGCCGACGGAATCGGGGCCCGTGATGTTGCCCGCGTCGGGGCGCTTGACGGGTTCGGCGTTCCAGATCGTCTCGTCATAGTATCTGCCGCGCTGGTAGGACAGGCCGAGCAGGGCGCCGAATTCGCCGTATTGGGTTTTCCAGCGGTTCGAGACCATGCCGCCGACGTTCGGGTCCGTCGAGCCGGACTTGTCGCGGTGTTCGGCGCGCACGTTGCCCGATGCCGTAAAACCTTTGAAGTCGAACGGTCGGTTGGTGCGCACGTCGACCACGCCGGCCGTGCCGCCTTCGACCATGTCCGCGCCCTGCGATTTGTACACGTCCACGCGCTGCAGCATGGCCGTCGGGATGTCGGCCAGGTACAGGCTGCGGCCCACGGAAGTGAACATTTCGCGGCCGTTGAGCAAGGTCACGACGCCGGGCAAGCCGCGGATGATGACGGTGCCCGCTTCGCCGCCTTCGCGGCGGATCTGCACGCCCGTCACGCGGCCGAGGATTTCGGCCACGTTCTTGTCGGGGAATTTGCCGATTTCATCGGCGACGATGGAGTCGACCACCTGGTCGTTGTTTTTCTTGATCGTCTGCGCACTTTGCGCTGCCCTGCGCACGCCCGTGACGGCGACGACGGCCATGCCGGCATTGTCGACTGGCGCAGGTGCTGCTGCCGGTGCCGTTTCTTCCACTGGTGTTTCCGCGGCGGGCGCCTGTTGCGCCCGGACGGAAGCGCTGCTCAGCAGGCCTGCGCCGGCCAGGGCGGCCACCGTCGCCTTCAAGGTCAGGCGCGTATTTTGTCGGGGCGTGCGGGTGCCCGGTGCCATCAATTGCATCATCTTGTCTCCACCTGTATTTTAGTTATGTTGAGAACGCTGCGGCAGTCGCCGCCAGAGCAGGAACTGGCTCAGGAAGCATGGTAGGGGGGAATGACTTTGCGCCACAAATGACTTCTTTTGCGATGTCCATATCAATTCCGGTATCCCTGCCGTATTCATGCACCTGCCGGCCTTGCCCGCTCTCCACACGTGGCGAAAATAGTTTTGTATTTTTTGCCGGTGGTCGCGTTGAGGTAGCGATGCAGCGGCACCAGATGGGGCGTCGCCATCCCACTCAATGAAAGGAAGCACCATGTTGGCATCCACTATCACCGAACCGTTGTTGCGGCACTTGCAAGCGGACGGATATCAGGCGCAGATCGACAGCGATGGCGATATCGTCTTCCGTTTCGAAGGCATGGGCTATGTCCTGTGCTTTGACGCCGATGACGCGCAATTTGGGAAACTGCTGTTGCCGAATGTGTGGACTATCGATACGCCGGAAGAGTTGCTGCGCGTGCGTGCCGCGCTCGATGAAGTCAACCGCCGCATCAAGCTGGTGAAAGGCCATGTGCAGCGCGGTCAGGTATGGTTCTGCATCGAGATGCTGCTGCTCGAGCAGCAGCACTGGACGCATTTCCTCGCGCGTGCCACCCGCGCCATCGCGCATGCGGCGACGCTGTTTGCCAGCGAGATGCGGGCCGGCGCGCTGGCCGCGCAGGCGATCGGGAAAGCCGGCGCCGACTGAAGCAGGGATGAAAAAGGGCGGCCCGCAGGCCGCCCTCGCATGCCGTCAGGCTGCGCTCAGGCTTCGGCGACGCGCTTGGCGATGTGCGCCAGCGCTTCTTCCACCTGGTCGATCAGGATCAGGCACAGATCGCCTTCACCGAGGCGCGCCAGCGCCTTGTCGATGGCGACGAATTCGCCGTTGATTTCATCGATATGGCTGGTGCGCTTGGCGCCGTTCAAACCCTGGCGCAGCAATGCCACGACTTCGCCGTCGGCGCGGCCGCGCTGGCATTGGTCCTGATACAGCAGCACGTCGTCGAAGGCGGCGCCGAGGATTTCCGTCTGCTGGCGGATGTCTTCGTCGCGGCGGTCGCCGGCGCCGCTGATGACCACCGAACGGCGCTTGGCCGGCATGCTTTCCACGGCCTGCACCAGCGCCAGGATGGCGTCCGGATTGTGGCCATAGTCGGCGATCAGGGTGGCGCCCTTGTAATCGAACACGTTGAAGCGGCCCGGCGCATTGTCGGCTTCATTGGCAAAGGTTTTCAGGCCCAGCGCGATGGTTTTCCAGTCCAGGCCCACGGCCCAGGCGGCGGCCAAGGAGGCCATGACGTTGTCGACCTGGAAGCCGATGGCGCCGTTGCGCGTGATCGGCACCTGCGACAGGGCGATTTCGTGGCGTTCCTTGCCTTGCGCCGCGACCAGCTTGCCGTCTTCCACGTACACGACGCGGTTGCCTTGCGCGCGGTGCGTGGCCATCACGGGATGCGTCTTGTCGGCGGCGAAGAAGGTCACCGTGCCACTGCAATTCTTGGCCATGCGGGCCACGGCAGGATCGGTGGCGTTCAGGACGGCCACGCCGCTGTCGGCCACGTTCTGCACGATCACGCGCTTGAGGACCGCGAGGTCTTCCACGGTGGTGATGTAGTTCAGGCCCAGGTGGTCGCCCGCGCCGATATTCGTCACCACGGCGACCTGGCAGCGGTCGAAGGCCAGGCCTTCGCGCAGCATGCCGCCCCGTGCCGTTTCGAACACGGCCGCGTCCACGTCCGGGTGCAGCAGCACGTTGCGCGCGCTGCGCGGGCCGCTGCAGTCGCCGCTGTCGATCTGGCGTCCTTCGATGTACACGCCATCCGTATTGGTCATGCCCGTGCGCAGGCCCGAGGTGGTGAGCAGGTGGGCGATCAGGCGCACGGTGGTGGTTTTGCCGTTGGTGCCCGTGACGGCAACGACGGGAATGCGGCCATCGTCGCCCTCGGCGAACATGGCGGCGATGATGGCTTCGCCGACTGGGCGCGGCTTGCCGAACGACGGCGCCAGGTGCATGCGCAGGCCCGGTGCGGCGTTCACTTCCACGATGCCGGCGTTCTGCTCTTCCAGCGGTTTCAGGATGCTGTCGGAGACCACGTCCACGCCGCAGATATCGAGACCGACCATGTGCGCGGCCGCGACGGCGCGCGCCGCCACTTCCGGGTGCACGTCGACGGTGACGTCGGTGGCCGAGCCGCCTGTCGACAGGTTGGCGTTATTGCGCAGGATCACGCGCTGGCCCACGGGCGGCACGGATTCGGCCACATAGCCCTGCTTGGCCAGGCTGGCCAGGGCGATGTCGTCGAAGCGGATCTTCGTCAGCGAGGTGGCGTGGCCGCTGCCGCGGCGCGGGTCCAGGTTGACCTGGTCGACCAGTTCGCGCACCGTGTGCTGGCCGTCGCCCACCACTTGCGGCGGGTCGCGACGGGCCGCCGCCACCATCTTGTTGCCGATGACGAGCAAACGGAAATCGTGGCCCGGCAGATAGCGTTCGACGAGGATATCGTCGCGGAATTCCTGCGCCGCGAGGAAGCCGGCCGTCAGCTGTTCGCGCGTGGTGACATTGACGGTGACGCCCTTGCCCTGGTTGCCATCCTTCGGTTTCACGACGACGGGCAAGCCGATCTCGCAGGCGGCGGCCCAGGCATCGTCCGCATCGACGGCGACGCGGCCTTGCGGCACGGGCACCCCAGCCGAATCCAGCAGCTTCTTGGTCAGTTCCTTGTCTTGCGCGATGGCTTCGGCAATCGCGCTGGTGCCGTCCATTTCGGCGGCCTGGATCTTGCGCTGCTTGCTGCCCCAGCCGAACGTCACGAGGCTGCCTTCGGTCAGGCGGCGGAACGGGATGTTGCGTGCCACGGCGGCGTTGACGATGGCGCCCGTCGATGGACCGAGACGCACGTCTTCATCGAGTTCCTGCAACTGGTGCAGGGCGCCGGCCAGGTCGAACGGCGCATCGTCGAGCGCGGCGCGGCACAGCTGCTGCGCCAGTTCCAGCGCCAGGCGGCCGACGGCTTCTTCCGAGTATTCGACGACGACCTGGAAGATGCCCGTTTCCAGGGTCGGCGTGGTGCGGCTGAAGGTGACGGGGCAGCCGGCTTGCGCCTGCAGGCCCAGCGCCGCCAGTTCCAGCACCTGCGCCATCGGCGCGGCGTTGTAATTGCCCAGCGGTTGCAGCGGACTCAGTTGCGGAAAGAGTGCGCGCAGGCGGGCTTCGAAGCCGGGCAGCTGGGCGATGTCGAGTTCCTGCGTGGTGCAGGAAACAATGGCTTCCACGGCGGTGTCGTGGCTCCAGAGGTTAGGGCCACGCAAGGCCCGTACGCGAGATACTTCCATAATTAAACCGTAATCCTGTTGTGTTCTTGTGGGCCCGGCCATCCTGGCCGGGCTTGAGTGCTGCTTTGCCTTAGTTGCCGATTAGTTGCCGATGCAGCCAGGGGCCGCGTCAAACGTGCGCAGTCCTGCGCAAATCAAATCGACAGGCAGGTTCAGGGCCCAGGCGGCGGCAGCGACGGCCAGCACGCTGTCGACATTGCCGGCGGTAGCAGGCTTGAGCAGGTCCAGGCACAGCAGGACCGTTTCGATGCCGCCTTCGGCCAGCACGATGTGGTTGCCGCGCACGAAGACGGCGCGCTGGCCGGCGGCCAGTTGCGCCGCGATGGCTGGCAAGCCGCCATCCTGCGCATACAGGGTTACGGTGCCGTCGCACAGTTCGGCCAGTTCCAGCACGTGCGCGTTGGCGGCGTTGAGCACGGCCACGCCCGTCGGCACCACCACGTCGACCTGGCTGCGCACGGCCTTGTACAGGCCCGCTTCGTCCAGCACGTCGAAATCCTTGACGTTATCGAGGCTGCCCATGTCCGTGACGACGCCGATCTGGCATTTGTCGTAGGCCAGGCCTTCGGCCAGGATCATGCGCGGATTGCTCTCGAACAGGGCCGTCTGCACGGTGCGGTTGAGCAGCAGGCGCTGGCCCGCGTCCCAGTTGACGCAATCGCTGCTGACGACACGGCGCTGGTCCAGGTACATGCCTTCGCTGCAGACGGCGCCCGTGTGCAGGCCCGACAGGTTGAGCAGCTTGCACAGCATGCGCACGATTAGGCTGGCGCCGCGCGTGCCCGTCACGCCGATCAGCGGAATGCGGCCCGTTTCCTCGGCTGCGAACAGGTGCTCGACGATGGCCGCGCCGACAGGGCGGGGCTGGCCCACGCCCGGCTTGATGTGCGCCAGCAAGCCAGGGCTGGCATTGACTTCGATGATGGCGCCGCGCTGCTCTTCCAGCGGACGCGTGATGTCGGTGGTGACCAGGTCGATGCCGGCGATATCCAGGCCGACCACGCGCGCGGCCAGCAGGGCCGCATGCACGACGGACGGATGCACGTCGTCCGTGACGTCGATGGCCACGTTGCCGTTCGGCTGGATCAGCACCTTCTGGCCGGCCTGCGGCACGGACAGGGCGGTCATGCCCTGGCGCTGCAGTTCCAGCACGATTTCGCCCGATTCATGCGGCTTGACGGTCCCCAATGGGAAGTCCTCGCCTTCGCCGCGGCGCGGGTCGGTATTGATCTGCGTGTTGACCAGTTCCAGCACGGTGGAGACGCCGTCGCCGTCGACCCACAGGGACTCGCCCTTGGCGGCCGCGATCAGCTTGTTGCCGACGACGAGCAGGCGGTGTTCGTCGCCCGTGATGAAGCTTTCCACCAGCACGGCCGAGCTGTCGCCCTTGCGCGCCGCCAGTGCATAGGCGGCCTTCACGTCCGCTTCCGTCATCAGGTTCAGCGAGACGCCGCGGCCATGGTTGCCGTCATACGGCTTGACGACGACGGGCACGCCGATGTCCTGCGCTTCTTCCCAGGCCGCTTCGGCGCTGCGCACCAGGCTGCCTTCAGGGACGCGCACGCCGCACGATTTGAGCAGGAATTTGGTGAGATCCTTGTCGCTGGCGATGCCTTCGGCGATCGCGCTGGTGCGGTCCGTTTCGGCCGTCCAGATGCGGCGCTGCGCGGCGCCGTGGCCCAGCTGCACCAGGTTGCCGTCGTTCAGGCGCAGCGATGGGATGCCGCGCTCGGTGGCCGCATCGACGATGCTGGCCGTGCTCGGGCCCAGGCAGCGCGAGTCGACCATGTCGCGCAGCGGCGCCAGGGCCGCTTCCAGGTCGTAGGCTTCATCGTTGATGGCGGCCATCAGCAGGTCGCGCGCGGCGGCCAGGGCGGCGCGGCCCACGTGCTCTTCGCGCGTGCGGAAAGCCATCTTGTAGACGCCGCGCTGGCTGGTCGAGCGCGTCTGGCCGAAGCCCGTGCGCATGCCTGCCAGGTTTTGCAGTTCCAATACGACGTGCTCGAGGATGTGGGCTGACCACGTGCCTTCGCGCAGACGCTCGAAAAAGCCGCCCCGTTCGCCCACGCCGCAGCGGTGCTCGATCATGCCGGGAAGCCACGCCACCAGGCGTTCGTACAGGCCAGGCAGGGTATTGGATGGATAGTCTTCCAGTTCGCCGATGTCGACCCAGGCTTCAATCACCGGGCGGTAAGTCCAGATGTTGGGGCCGCGCAAGTGGGTGACGCGGGCAAATTCGATGTTCTTCTTCTTGATCATGTAAGTGGTTTCTTGATAACAAGCCAGGCGTCTGGGCGCCAGATACTTTATGTTGGCTCTACAGAGTCTTTTCAGGCTCGTGCTTGGTTCTTTATCCCGGGTATGCGCAGTGTGCCACTTTTAGCGGCCTCTTGTCGCGTTTGCTGCCCTTATTCTGCTGGTGTTGTCATTCTAATTGTTACTAATTGTTGCCATACTTGTTATAAAGATACCGACTCTGCTTAAAGCTGGAGCATTTGCGCAACAGCGGGCTGTTGTATACTTGCTCCCGTACGACGGACGCTGATTTTTTTGCGCCGTTTTGCCATCATTCCTTACCGGCAGGCATCCATTCGATACAATACAGGAAATTGCCACTGGTGCATCCACCTCGCCATCGCGCAGTACACAAACATTGATCGGGCGTCTGCCCCATCCCCCAAATCCCGCCCTGAAGGGCATGGCCTCGAGCCGGAGTATGCTTTACGATGACAACTGAACTGAGTGTTCCTGCAACAACTATTCCCCTCACATCGCTGCCTGAACACTGGCTGGCGGAAGTGGAGAGCAACCTTTCTCCAGGGGAGAACGTTTTAAGTAGCGTTGAGGTTGACCTCGATGCGCGATTACGTTTCACAAAAGGCATAATAGTTGTCACCGAGAAGCGTTTGCTGGCCCGTTCGCCGGGCGATACCACTTGGAAAAGTTGGTCTTTCCGCCACGGATTGCGCCTGACCCACCATGACCACGCCGGCGTCGGCCATCTGGAACTGTTCGACGACCACGGCCGCCTGGCGTCGTGGCGTTTTACCCTGGGCCAGAATCTGCATGCGATCCGTGTGCTGGAACAGTTCGTCGAGCGCCTCGACAGCCACCTGACGGGCCAGCCCGTGCTGGAAGCGGAACAGGAAGTGTGCCCCAGCTGCAAGGCGCCTTTGGAGCCGGAACAGGAAGAATGCCCGATCTGCGCCAAGGTGCTGCACACGCCGCCATCGACCTGGACCCTGTTCCGCCTGTGGCGCTTTGCCCATCCCTACCGTGGCCAGCTGGCCCTGGGCTTCATGCTGATGCTGCTGAGCACGGCCGCGCACATGATTCCACCGTACCTGACGGCGCCGCTGATGGACAATGTGCTGATTCCGTATCAGAACGGCAAGCACATCGACCCGTGGCTGGTGGTGTACTACATGAGCGGCTTGCTCGGCTCGGCCCTGCTGGCCTGGCTGCTGGGCTGGGGCAAGACCTATGTGCTGGCCCTGGTGTCCGAACGCATGGGCGCCGACTTGCGCTCGGCCACGTATGAACACCTGATGAAGCTGTCGCTGGAATTTTTCGGCGGCAAGCGCACGGGCGACCTGATGGCGCGCATCGGCAGCGGCAGCGACCGCATCTGCGTCTTCCTCTCGCTGCATTTGCTCGACTTCGCTTCCGACGTGCTGATGATCATCATGACGGGCGTCATTTTGTGGTCGATGAACCCATGGCTGGCCATCATGACCCTGGCGCCATTGCCCTTCATCGCCTGGATGATCCACCTGGTGCGCGACCGCTTGCGCACGGGTTTTGAAAAGATCGACCGCGTGTGGAGCGAAGTGACCAACGTGCTGGCCGATACGATTCCCGGCATCCGCGTCGTGAAGGCGTTTGCGCAGGAAAAACGCGAAGCGGCCCGCTTCCGCGACGCCAATGCGCACAACCTGGCCGTCAACGATAAACTGAACAAGGTCTGGTCGCTGTTCTCGCCCACCGTTTCCTTCCTGACGGAGATGGGTTTGCTGGTTATCTGGTGCTTCGGCATCTGGCAGCTGTCGCGCGGCGAAATCACCGTCGGCGTGCTGACCGCCTTCATCGCCTACAGCACGCGTTTCTATGGCCGCCTCGACTCGATGAGCCGCATCGTCTCCGTGACGCAGAAATCGGCGTCGGCCGCCAAGCGCATCTTCGACATCCTCGACCACGTGTCGAGCGTGCCGGAACCGGCGCAACCGGTGAAACTGGACAAGATCGAAGGACGCATCGACTTGCGCGAAGTCGGTTTCCGCTATGGCAACCGGGCCGTCAACCGCGGCATCACCCTGAACATCAAGGCGGGCGAGATGATCGGCCTCGTGGGCCACAGCGGCTCGGGCAAGAGCACCCTGGTCAACCTGATCTGCCGTTTCTACGACGTGTCGGAAGGCGCGATTCTGCTCGACGGCGTCGACATCCGCTCGTTCGCCGTGTCCGACTACCGCCGCAATATCGGCCTGGTGCTGCAGGAGCCGTTCCTGTTCTTCGGCACCATCGCGGAAAATATCGCCTACGGCAAGCCGCACGCGACGCGCCAGGACATCATCGCCGCCGCGCGCGCCGCGCATGCGCACGAATTCATCCTGCGCCTGCCGCAAGGCTACGATTCGATGGTGGGCGAGCGTGGCCAGGGCTTGTCCGGCGGCGAACGCCAGCGCATCTCGATCGCCCGCGCCCTGCTGATCGACCCGCGCATCCTGATCATGGATGAAGCGACATCGTCGGTCGACTCGGAAACGGAAAAAGAGATTCAAAAGGCGCTCGATAACCTGGTGCAGGGCCGCACGACGATCGCCATCGCGCACAGGCTGTCGACCCTGCACCGCGCCGACCGCCTGGTGGTGCTGGACCGCGGCCAGGTCGTCGAAGTGGGCAGTCACGATGAACTGATGGCGAAAGAGGGCGCCTATTTCCGCCTCTACGAAGCACAGGCGCGCAACAACGAACTCGCCCTGGATGACAAGGAATAAGCATGGCCAGTACAACTTTTACATTAAGCCGCGACACCTTCGGCAAGCTGGTGATGACGGACGCGGACGGCCAGGTTTTTGAGGGTGTGGCGCCCGTGCGCGCCTTCCCCATCCAGTCGCCCGACGAAGGCATTTCGCTGGTGCTGGGCAATGGCAAGGAAGTGGCATGGATCGACCGCCTCGACGCCTTGCCGGAACCGGCGCGCAGCCTGCTGCAGGAAGAGCTGGAAGGACGCGAATTCATGCCCGAGATCGCGCGCGTGAAAAGCGTGAGCAGCTTCGCCACGCCGTGCACGTGGTACGTGGACACGGACCGGGGCGAGACGCAGTTCGTGCTGAAAGGCGAGGAAGACATCCGCCGCATCGGCGCCACGTCGCTCTTGATCGCCGACAATCACGGCATCCACTTTTTGATACGCGACATGTTCAATATCGACAAGACGACGCGGAAGATTTTGGATCGCTTCCTGTAAGCGTGACCCTGTCTTGAAAACCGCTGCCTGCAGCGGTTTTTTTTTGTCTGCGGGCATGAAAAAAGCCGCACAAGAGTGCGGCTTTCGAATGCAATACCGGCAGCCCGTTTCAGGCCGCCGGGGATGGCGCTGCATTACATGAACTTGTAGCCTGCGCCGATGTAGAAGTAACGGCCGCGTACGTTGTACAGCTGGGCAAAGCCCAGGGTGCCGTACTGGTTGCCGGCGCCCATCGCGCTAAACGGTGGCATCTTGTCGAACAGGTTCTTGATGCCGGCCGTGAAGGTCAGGTTTTGCATCGCCACGTACTGGCCCGTCAGATCCACTTCCGTGTGCGAAGGAATCGTGCGGGTGCCCGGCTTGATTTCGTCGCGGCGCAAGTCCGAATCGATCATGTCGCCCGTCGTGCGGATGACCAGGGTGCCCGACATATTGTCCTTTTCCAGGCTGGCCGTGAAGGTGTTGCGGTACTTCGGATTCATGAAAGTCTTCATCGTGCTTTGTTCTGGATCCGTCGCCGTGTCCTGGGTGTCCATGCGTGTGTAGATGGTGGACGCATTGCGCAGCGTGAACTTGCCGAACATCGTTTGCGGCGAGGTATAACGCAGGTCCGTATCGAAACCGCGCACTTCTGTCGTGGCCAGGTTCTGGTTGTTCAGCAGGATGCGCGCGTCGCCATTCTTGATTTCCACGTTGCCCAGTTCGATCGCCTTGGTTTCCGTCAGGGTGCCGATCTCGTTCTTTTTGTTAATCTTGAAGAAGTCGATGCTGGCTGTCAGCGAGTTCACTGGCGAGAACACCACGCCCAGGTTATAGGTCTTGCCCGTTTCAGGTTTCAAGTCCTTGTTGGAGCCGGAAACCTGGTAGTAGGCGAAGTTTTTGCAATTGCCGGCAATCGATGGGAAGGCTTTGCAGATATCCGCATCGCTGGTCGTGTAGGCACCCGCATCGACGCCGCCGTACATCTGTTTCAGCGATGGCGCCAGGTAGCTGCCCGCATACGAACCGCGGAACATCAGGTTGTTCAGCGGCTGGTAGCGCAAGGCCAGTTTCGGGCTGGTCTTGCTGCCGACATTCGAGATGTCGTCATAGCGCAGGGCCACTTGCGCTTCGACGTTTTTCAGGAAAGGAATCGACAGTTCGCCGAAGATGCCCTTGGAATTGCGGTCCGCCTTCACGGCAGCCTGCTGGATGCTGCCGAAGACCACGCCATCGATCTGGTTCTGGTCGGGCTGGTCGCTCAGCGTTTCCTTGTTGTACGACACGCCGACGGCGTAAGCCATCGCGCCGCCTGCCAGGTCCATGATCGGCGCCGATGCCTTGGCGTTGAAGAAGGTCAGTTCCGACTTGCCGGCGCGCGTAGGCGTCAGGCGGATCTTGTCGACGGCTGCCTGCGGATTGTCGGTGCGGGTCGGGTTGATCGAACCATTCTCGATCGCTTCGTTGAACAGGTCGTAGTGTGCATAGTTCGAATCGCGGTTGGTGGCCTTGCTCACGCCCTTGCCGATGGCCACGTCCCAGTCGATGCCGCGCGTCGTGCCTTCCAGGCCCGTCGAGAACTGGGTCATCGTGCCCTTGCGGTTGGTCTGGCGCGGTCCCATTTGCATGAAGCGGCCGGCAACGGTCTGGTTGCCGACCTTGAAGTTGCCTGGCGCAGGCTGGGACGAGAAGTCGTCCTTGCTTTCGGAATAGGTAAATTCCGCGAACGCGCGGATGCTGTCGCTGATCTTCAGGCTGCCGATCAGCATGCCGCTGACGCGGTCGGCGCCATTGGTCGAGGTCAGCAAGGTCTTGTTGACGTCAAAACGGCAGCCGTCCGGGCTCATATCGCCTGCCGGGCAAGGCACCAGGGTGCCGCCACCGCTGATATTGCCGCTAGGATGGTAGCCACTGCGGCCATCAGGACCGCCAAAGCGGCGGAAGTCGGCCGAACTGGTCAGGTCGCGGTCCTTGCGGTAGATCGGGTCGCGCTTGAACACGTCGACCGTGGCCAGCACGTTGAAGCCCTGGGTGTCATAGTCGCCAAAACCGTACACGAGGTTGGCCGTCTTTTCCTTGGCGTCCGAACGCGAGCTTTGGCCATAGCTGGTTTTCGCTTCCAGACCCTGGTAATTCTTTTTGGTAATGAAGTTCATCACGCCGGCAACGGCATCGGCGCCATAAATGGCCGAACCGCCATCCTTCAGGATTTCAATGCGTTCCAGAGCGCTCAGCGGAATGGCGTTGACGTCGACCGCGGCGCCTGCGCCGGAACCGTCAGCCAGCGCATTGGTCGGCAGGCGGCGGCCGTTCAACAGGATCAGCACGTTGCGTTCGCTCAAGCCGCGCATCTTGATGTTGGTGGTGCCCGAACCCGATGGGGAGCTGGCGCTCAGTTCGCCCTGGTCATTGATGTCGATGGAAGCCAGGTTGCGCACCAGTTCAGCGACGCTGGTGGCGCCCGTGCGCTCGATATCTTTCTTGCTGTAGATTTCCACCGGCGCGGCGGTTTCCGCATCCACGCGCTTGATGGCGGAACCGGTGACGACCACGCGCTGCACTTTTTCCTCGCCAGCCTTGGCTTCCTGCGCCTGGACGGCCTGGTGCATGAAACCTGCGCTCATGACCAAGGTGCCGGCAAACATCATGCGCAAGGATTTGTTTAATGTCTTTTCAATCATTGTCTATCCTCCAACTAGGAAACTTAAGTTTCCTTAGGGTTTTATTTAGCTATTTGAAATTATTTTCAAAATGACCATGTTTACAAATTTAGTATTTTAAATTTGCAATTCATCAGACCATTTTTTGATCTTGACTGTCAAGAAATGCCGGATATTTGCGCATGCGCATGGCACAAACGAGAATGAAGGTGGATGAATTTTATTTGTGTCAGGCAGGAAAGTGCCAAAATTCAATTGTTAAATAAATTAAATTTGTAATTGGGTAAAATGATCGTTGAAAGTTTGGTGTTTGTCCGTTACCTGTCTAGACAGCTGTTGTTTTTTTGTGACGACATTTACGCCGT
>NZ_LNCE01000043.1:0-35850 GCF_001445815.1 Janthinobacterium sp. Ant5-2-1
CTTACGGCCACATAAAACGCATCGAGCAGCACGACGGGCGGGGGATTGACGCCACCGTTATCGCCGGAGTGGCTGCTGCTACCGCCGCCACCGCAGCCGGCCAGCAGGGCCGTGAGCGCCAGGGTGCCGATTACATAGAGCTTTTTCATCGCGTTCTCCTCGTTACAGTTGCGGCGAACCGGCCACGGGATTTTTCAGGTAGGGGAAACCTGCCGTGAACGACGTTTCGTCGAGGAAGGCGCCATCCGTGAAATGCAGGCCGCCGGCGGGAGCGTCGGCCGGGGCGCAGCCGATGTTCAGGGTGCACAGCTTGCCCATGGCCACGCGCAGGACCACGTCGACCACGTCGTCGCCGGGGCGGCGGCCGTTCGGGAAGCCCGCGTTATCGCCGCCGATGACGCCGAGGCGGTTTTGCGCACCGACGTTGGTGGCCGCGATCGAGGTGTTCAGGCGCAGCATTTCGGACGCCGTCACGGTGACGGGCTGGTTCACGCCCTTGATGCCCGTCAAAAAGGTGGCGACCAGGTCGTTGCGGGGGAAGTTGGTGGGCGCCTTGGCACCGGCCGAGCCGTACAGCACTTCCACCAGGGCTGGCGCCGTGGGGTTGGTGACGTAGTCGGCAAATTGCGCGTCGCCCGACGGCTTGCTGGCGTTGAAGCGGTCCTTGTCCTTCAGGCCGATGACCAGTTCATTTACCAACGGCATGCCCAGGCGCGACACTTGCACCCACGCGCCGCCTTCCTTCGAGGCCGCGGTGGCCGTGCCCGGCGCCGGGTTCAGCAGGCGGCCCTGGCGCAGGCTGGCCGTGGTCCAGCCGCCGATGACGGGGTCGGCACCGGCGGTCAGGCAGGCGGTCGGCACTTCCATCTCGATGGCCGTGACGTTTTTCTTGGCCAGGTCATCCTTGGCTGCCGATTCCGCATTCGCGGCAAATTCCGTGGCGGGCGCCTTGATGTTGATCAAGTCGAACGTTTCACCCAGGTTCACCACGAACGGGTCCTTGCGCTGGCCGACGAACATGCGCGCCGGCGTGGCGCAGCCGGGAATGTTGACGGCGTACACATGCTGCGCGGCATACGCGGCGTAGTTGGGGATGGCCTTGTTGCCGATATTGTCGACGGGCTTGTCGAAGGTCGTGCCGCCGCCCGTGGCATTCGTGACGCTGCTGCGCGTGCCCGTGCGGCGGTCGCCCCGCACCACGGTGACGCTATAGGTTTCGCGCACGTTCAGGCCGGCCGGGTTGACCGTGTCGATGGCGCCGCCGTTGATGACAAGCGGAATCGAGACTTTCTTGCCGCCCACGGTGAACTGGCCATCCTTGATAGTGTTGGTGAAGCGGAACTGGAAGGTGAGGTCTTCCTTGCCGTCGCCATTGTTGTCGATGTGGATTTCGTACAG
This sequence comes from Janthinobacterium sp. Ant5-2-1, assembly GCF_001445815.1. Lineage (NCBI taxonomy): Bacteria > Pseudomonadati > Pseudomonadota > Betaproteobacteria > Burkholderiales > Oxalobacteraceae > Janthinobacterium > Janthinobacterium sp. Ant5-2-1. The sequence goes on from NZ_LNCE01000043.1 coordinate 1,399, forward strand.
GGCGTTCGGGTCCATGGCGAAGTAATTCGGCCCGCCGTAGGCGTCCTGCAGGGGAATATAGTCGGCCACCAGCGTCGTGTAGGCACCGCGCCCCGTTTCATAGCTGCGGAACATATAGAAGTCGGTGGCGTCGACCTTGGGGTTTTGCGTGATGAACGGCGCTTCGCGGTGGCTGGACGCGTAGGCGGATGGCGCGATGGCCAAGGCCAGAAGGTTGCCCAGGAGTGCGGCGCCCAGTGCGGTTTTCGAGTGTGACAATGACATTTCGATTCTCCCGATTGTTGTTAGCGTTGACAGGCAAGTCCAAGAAACTGCAGGCTGCCTGACTTGTACGCACGGGGAAAGAAAACGGATTCACTGCTTGAAAAAGAATGTCATTGCCTTACCAGGCCAGCACTTTGGGACCGATGGCCGCGCCGATGGCGGTCGGCACCAGCATGCCCAGCACGTACCAGAAACCGACGAAGCTGGCGGCCAGCTCGGGGCAGTGCAGGCAGTACACGAGGGCCGCCATGGCGCCGGCGGCAAACCCGGCGGCCGCGCCGGCCAGGCGCAGGCGCGTGGGCGCCAGCTGGCGCATCAGGCGCAGCACGGCAGCCAGGATGGGCAGCGACAGCAGGGCGATGAGCAAGGGGCAGCTGCGCCAGGTGGCGCCCCAGAACAGCTCGGCGCGTTGTTCGGGCGGGGCTTCCTGCAGGATGATGGCGCCCAGCGCCCACATCAGCAGCAGGGGCATGGCGAGCAACAGGGGCAGGGCGCGGGTGGCGGCGCCCGGCATGCACAGGCGGCGGCTGACATGCCAGGCCGCCAGGGAGAGGCAGATGACGAAACCGACCTTGATCCAGAAGTCGGGCAGCAGGGCCAGCTGTTCCAGGTTGGGCCGCACGCCCAGCAGCATGGCCATCAGCGCCACGCTGGCCAGCAGCCCGGCGCCCAACGTGCCCGCGGCGCGCCAGCGCATGCCCGGGGGCGGGGCGGCTGCCACGTCGGGGCCGCTGGCCAGCATGGCGATCAAGTCATCGGTTTTCATGGTGCTATCCCTTCATTGCCGGTTCTTAAATTGGCCGCCAGTGCCTTCAAGCCGCGATGCACAGCCACTTTGACGCTGGCTTCCGAAATATCCATGGCGGCCGCCGTGTCGCGCACGGACCAGCCGTCGAGCTTGGTATGCACGATGGCGTCGCGCTGCTGCGCGGGCAAGGTGGCCAGCAGCTTGGCCAGGTCGCGGCTGGCTTCGGCCGCCTCGGCATCGGCACTGGAAAACAGTTCTTGCGCGCCATCTTCTTCGTCGTACGGCAAGTGCTGCGCCTCGCGTCGCGCATGCCGGCGCAGCCAGTCGATCAATTTATACCGTGCGATCGCATGAATCCACGACGTCAGCGGCACACCCGCATCGTAGGTCAGGCGCTGGTTGTGGATGGCCAGCAGGCACTCCTGCACCAGGTCTTCCACGTCGTCCGGCCAGCGCTGCAGGCGCTTGCGCAGGAACGCGCGCAAATGGCCGCTGGTGGCCTGCAAGAAACTGCGGTAGGCCGCCGCATCGCCATCGAGCCCGCGCAGCATCAGGCCATGCAGCCGCAATTCCGTGCCATGCAGGTGTTCGCTTACAGGTATTCGTTGCATGCAGGCCTTTGGTGACAGGCGTTGGAAAAAATAAATTGAAAAATAATGGAGGGCGGCTGTAACCAATCCGCAGCATGCGGCGAATTGACAGGCAAGCACGTTTCTTAATTCACGCTTCTTATTTCAATATACCGGGTAAAGACCATGGACATCAAGCACCGCCTTGCAGCACTCCTTTTACCCGTCCTGGGCATGGCCGTGGTCGCCCCGGCCATGGCGCAAATGGCGACTGGCCAGCGCTGCGCCGTGCAAAGCGGGCCGCAGACGGCGGCGCTGGTGGAGCTCTACAGCAGCGAAGGCTGCTCCAGCTGTCCGCCCGCCGACCAGCGCCTGAGCGCCTTGCGCAAGGAAGCGGGAGCGGCCAGCCTGATCGTGCCGCTGGCCTTGCACGTCACCTACTGGGACCAGATCGGCTGGACGGACCCGCTGGCGCAGGCGCAATTCGATGCGCGCCAGGCCGAGCTGTTGCGCCACCAGCCGCGCCACGTGGCCTATACGCCCCAGTTTTTTGTGGGCGGCACGGAATTGCGTGCCTGGGATGCGCAACTGCCTGCCGCCATCCGCCGCATCAACGCGACCGCCGCGCCCGTCAAGATTGACCTGTCCGCCACGCCGGGGCCGGGTAGCAAGCTGCTGCTGGAAGCTGATGCCAGCGCGCCGGACGCGCGGACGGGCGGCCAGCTATATGTGGCCATCAGCGAAAGCGCCATCGTGTCCAAAGTGCTGCGCGGCGAAAACCGCGGCGCCACCCTACGGCACGATGCGGCCGTGCGCCTGTGGCTGGGACCGGTTGCGCTGGCGCAAGGCCGTGCCCAGCTGCGCCGCGAAGTCAATCTGCCCGCCAGCTGGCGCCCGGAGCAGCTGCAAGTGGTGGCCTTCGTGCAGCGCAGCGACAGCAGCGCCATCCTGCAAGCCGTCAGCACGGCATCCTGCGCGAAGGGAGCGATGTGATGAACGGGCAAGCAAACGTGATCCACCCCGCCTGGCTGCGCATCACGCACTGGCTCAATGCCGTGGCCGTCGTGGTGCTGGCCACCAGCGGCTGGCGCATCTATAACGCGGCGCCGTTTTTCCCGTTTGAACTGCCGCGCGCCCTGACCCTTGGCGGCTGGCTGGGCGGCGCCCTGCAGTGGCATTTTGCCGCCATGTGGCTGCTGGTGGCCAATGGCTTGCTGTATCTGGTGATTAACATCGTCTCGGGACGGCTGCGGCGCCAGTTCTTCCCCCTGTCGCCACGTATGCTGCTGGCCGATTTTGCGGCGGCGCTGAAGGGCAAGCTGGCCCATGCGGACCCGCGCCACTACAACATGGTGCAGCGCGCCGCCTACCTGTTCGTCATGCTGGACTGCATCGTGCTGGTGCTGTCCGGCCTGGTGTTGTGGAAATCCGTGCAATTCCCCCTGCTGCGCGAGCTGATGGGCGGCTACGAGAGCGCTCGCAGGGTCCACTTCATCGGCATGGCGCTGCTGACGGGTTTTGTCGGCGTGCACCTGCTGATGGTGGCGCTGGTGCCGCGCACCCTGGTCGCCATGCTGCGCGGCCGCTAAGGAGACGGTCATGAAAAAAACCATCATCGTGCAAGAAGAGGGCCAGGCCATGCTGGCCGACGCCTTGCGCCAGATCAAGCAGCCGTCGCGGCGACTGTTTCTGCAGCGCAGCTTGACCCTGGGCGGCCTGTCCCTGCTGACGGGCTGCAATGCCAGCGATCCGGCCAGCATCGAGACAGCCTTGACGGCGGTCTCGCGCTTCAATGACAAGGTGCAAGGCTGGCTGTTCGACCCGAGCAAGCTCGCTCCCACATATCCCGATTCCATGATCACGCGGCCGTTTCCCTTCAACGCCTATTACGGCGAGGATGAAGTGGAAGAGGTCGACGGCGACGCCTGGCGCCTGGAATTGAGCGGCTTGATCGCCGACAAGAAGCCCTGGACTCTGCCGCAGCTGCGCGCCTTGCCGCAGGAAACGCAGGTGACGCGCCACATCTGCGTGGAAGGCTGGAGCGCCATCGGCAAGTGGGGCGGCGTGCCGTTCTCCCATTTCCTCAAGCGGGTGGGCGCCGACACGACGGCGAAATACATCGGCTTCAAGTGCGCCGACGATTACTTCACGAGCATCGACATGGTCACGGCCCTGCATCCGCAAACCATCATGGCCCTGACCTACGACGGCCAGGAATTGCCGCCCAAGTATGGCTACCCGATGAAACTGCGCATGCCGACCAAGCTGGGCTACAAGAATCCAAAACACATCCAGGCCATTTTCGTGACGAATACCTACCCGGGAGGGTATTGGGAGAATCAGGGATACAACTGGTTCGGCGGCTCTTGATTGCTTTTAGCATCACCTGTAGCACAGCAACAGCTTTACCACCGGGCAATCTTGCCCATCCCACACTGAGACAAGGACATATCATGAAAACCACCATCACCGCCATCATCGCTTCCGCCATCCTCATGTCGGGCGCCGCTTTCGCCCAGGATGCCATGAAAAAAGATCCGATGGCCAAGGACGCTTCGGCAGACGCCATGCACAAGGATGCGATGGGCAAGGACGGCATGAAGAAGCCGATGGCCAAGAAGCACATGAAAAAAGATCACATGGCCAAGGATGGCATGGCAAAAGATGCCATGGCGAAAGACGGCATGAAGAAGGATGAAATGAAGAAAGATGGCATGGCCAAGGATGCGATGGCCAAGTAAGGTGGAAGCCCGGCGCCGTCAACGTGGCGGCGCCGGGCCTGGTTTGCGCTCCCCCTGCGTTTGCGTCAGACCAATCTTGCAATAACATTATTCTTGCTACGCTTCAAGATGCGAAGTTGCCAATTGGTGTAAGCTGGCTGTCTCGCGTTTTCCCCGCTTGCAGAATCATGAACGAACCATCGCTTGCCGCGCTGTCCCCCGAAGTACCTCCCTCCGACAAACCGATACGCCGCCGCTCGCTGTTCGCCGCCTGCAGTGCGCATGCCGTGCATGACGGCTTGACGGACGTGATCTATGTGCTCTTGCCCATCTGGCAGGCGCAGTTTGCCATCAGCTATGCCATGGTAGGCCTGCTGCGGGGATCATACTCGGGCATGATGGCCGGTTTCCAGTTGCTGGCCAGCCGCATGGCCCGGCGCTGGGGACGCGAGCGCCTGCTGGTGGGCGGCACGGCGCTGGCCGGCGTCGCCTACCTGGTCGCGGGGCAGGCGGGCGGCCTGGCCGTGCTGCTGTTCGCCTTGCTGCTGGGCGGCCTGGGCGCCAGCACCCAGCATCCGCTGGCCTCGTCCATCGTCACCGACACGTACGAGGCGGGTGGCGGTGTGAAGGAAGCGCTGTCACATTACAACTTTGCCGGCGATATCGGCAAGACCCTGATTCCCGCGCTGGTGGGCTTGCTGTTGCTGGTGTGCAGCTGGCAAGCCAGCGTCTCGCTGCTGGGCTTGCTGGGCCTGGCAGCGGCTGGCTTGCTGTGGTGGCTGCTGCCGAAACCGGGTGAGCTGCAAGCCGGCGCAAAGAAGGCGGGCAAGACCATCGCCGGCAGCGGCTCGAAAGGCAGCTTTCGTGCGCTGCTGGCCACGGGCACCCTGGACAGCGCCGTGCGCATGGGTTTTCTCACTTTCTTGCCATTCTTGCTGAAAAGCAAGGGGGCGGGCACGGCCGGCATCGGCGTGGCTTTGTCCTTGCTGTTCGTGGGCGGCGCCTTCGGCAAGCTGCTGTGCGGCTATCTGGGCGCGCGCATCGGCATGATGAAAACCGTATGGCTGACGGAATCGATGACCTCGCTGCTGATCGTGCTGGCCCTGTGGCTGCCGCTGGCCGGCGTCATGGCCATGCTGCCCCTGCTGGGGCTGGCGCTGAACGGTACCTCGTCCGTGCTGTATGGCGCCGTGCCGGAGTTGGCCGAGCCCGGCAAGCGCGAACACGCATTTGCCCTGTTCTACACGGGCAGCATCGGCGGCGGGGCGCTGTCGCCCGTGCTGTTCGGCGCGCTGGGCGACCATACGAGCGTTCCCACGGCCTTGCTGGCGCTGGCGGCCGTATTACTGCTGACTTTGCCATTGGCGTGGAAAGTGCAGCGGGGCCTGGCGCACGGCGGCGCCACATGACACCACAAGAGGGCGTGGCGGAGGTGGCCCGGGCCATTTTGGGGATATCCAAGGATTTTGAATGAATTGTTCAGATAATTTATCGACGGCCACGGCAGATGCGGCCAGCCTGATCGCCTGCATTGAACGCGAGTTCGCTGGTACGCAGCGCGCGGAAACATCTTTGCGCCAATTTCTCTTGACGGATAAATACGGTATGTCGGAGGACATCAGCGAAAGGGAATGGGCTGCAAGTGGCAAGGATCGAGTCGATTCGATCTGGCAAGAGATTCCCGATGCTGAAATCGAGGAGTGCGAAGGTTTGCTCGCCCATATGGAAGCTGAGGAATTTCTGTATTACTTGCCGGCATACATGCGCTACGCCGTGGCATATCAGCATCGGACAAGCTGGGAAACAGATGTGCTTGGAATGACGGTGCATGCGCTTTCTCCGTTTGAACGGAACCGGGATTTGCGCACGCATTCCATCGCGAAATACGCCGGCTTCAATGCGGCGCAAAGACAGACCGTCGTGCTATTCCTGACGTTTGTCGCACAGGTGGATGAGAGCCTGTCCGGACAGTATGCCCTGGACGCCCTGGCAAATTACTGGCAAGCCGATACGGCATGACTTGCCCGCCAGCACTGCCATCGTCTACACTCGCCGCATGAAAAATTTTGAAAAGCGGCGCGACCGCTATGACTTGTTCCGGGCCTTTGACAATCCCCTTGTCAACATCAACTTCCAGCTCGACGTGCCGGATTTCCGTCCCTGGTGCAAGGAACGGAAAATCCCCGTATTCCACTTTTTCCTGTTCTGCCTGCTCAATACGGTCAGGGAGATCGACAACTTCATGTACCGCATCTACCAGGGCGAAGTGATCAAGATCGACGATTTTCCCGCTTCCTACACCGTCATCAACGGCGATGAAAATCTCAACTACACGCGCTTCGCGATGACGGACCAGCTCGATCTATTCATCGCACGCAGCCTGGAAGCGAAACGCCTGGCCGAAGCAAGTTCCGCGCTGATCAACACGGGTGAGGGAGAGACCGAGCGCGAGCAGCGCAACAATATCTTCATCACCTGCCTGCCTTGGCTGGAACTGGCGGCCATCGAGCATCCTGTCTACCGCCACGGCGACGCCGATATCCCGACCTTTACTTGGGGCAAGTTCGGCCCCGCGCAGGACGATGGCCGCATGCGGGTGCCGTTTTCCGCGCAAGCCCACCATGGCTTTGTCGACGGCTACCATGTGCAGAAACTGGTGCAGGCGCTGGCGCAGCGCATCGCGACCATCATTTCCTAGGTTAAATAGTCGCTGGGCGTCTGGCCCAGCACGCGGCGGAAGGCGGCCGTGAAGGCGCTGGGGCTGGCATAGCCGAGGTCGAGCGCCACACGGGTGACGGCTTGCCCCTCGGCCAGACGCGTGATGGCCGCCAGCAGGCATGCTTGCTGGCGCCATTGGGCAAAGCCCAGCCCCGTCTGGGCGCGGAATTGCCGCGTAAAGGTACGCCGGCTCATGCCGGCCTGCGCCGCCATGGCATCGAGGTTGCTGTCCACGCTCGGTCGCTGGAGCATCTCCATGCATAGCCGCGCCAGCCGCGGTTCCTGTGGCAGGGGCGCGCTCAGGGGCAGGGGCCGGGCGGCGGCAATCTCATCGAGCAACAAGGCCATCAATCGTCCGGCCCGAGATTGCTTCGCATACAAGGCGTCGACGGTCACGGCCTCGGCCAGCAACTGGCGCAGCAGCGGCTGGGCGTCCAGCACCTGGCAGTGGGGCGGCAAGCCAGCCCCGGCGATGGCGGGCGCGTCGATAAAGACATTGTGCATGGTCACGGCGCCATGCATGCGCATGCCGTGGACGAGCTGGGCCGGTACCCAGCAGGCGCGTTGCGGCGGCACCAGCCAGTTGCCTTGCGGCGTGTGCACGCTGATGACGCCGCGCGCCGCATACGCAAGTTGCCCGCGCGCATGGCTGTGGCTGGGAAAGACGGCATCAGCCGCATAGTCGCGCGCCGTGGCGATCAAAGGGCGCGGTACTTCCGTATAAAAATCATCCATGGCCCATATTCTACAGTATTTGACCTGCTATCGAAAGCGGGTCGCTTGCCGGGCGCTTACCATCACACTCTTTTTCAGGAGTGAACATGCACAATACCTGTCATCGCTTGGGCCACGGTCCCCACGCCGTCATCGTTCTGCACGGCTGGTTTGGCGACGCGCACGCGTTCGAGCCGATGGAAGCGGCCCTCGATGGCGGCGCTTTCAGCTATGTCTTCATGGACAATCGCGGCTATGGCGGTATGCGTGGCGCGGCAGGAGAATACTCGATGGACGAGGTTGCCCGCGACGCGCTGGCCTTGGCCGATGCGCTGGGCTTGGCCACCTTCAGCGTGGTGGGACACTCAATGGGCGGCATGGCGCTGGAACGGCTGGCCTTGCTGGCGCCCTTGCGCCTGCGCAAACTCGTGGCCGTGGCGCCCGTGCCCAGCTGCGGCGTGACGTTCGATGGGGCGGCGCGGCAGCTGTTCCTCGACGCCAGCGGGCACGTCGATGCGCGGCGCGCCATCATCAACCGCAGCACGGGCGAACGCTTGCCAGCCGCCTGGCTGGACTGGAAGGCGCAATATTCGTGGGAAAGTGCGGATCCGGCCGCGTTTGCGGCCTATTTCCTCGCGTGGAGCGGGACGGATTTCAGCGAAGACATCAAGGCGGCGCATGTGGCACTGCCATTGCTGGCGCTGGTGGGGGAGCATGACCCGCGTTTTGATGCGCCCCTGATGCGCCGCACCTATCTGGCGTGGTACCCGCAAGCCCGGCTCGAGGTGCTGGGCAATGCGGGACACTATCCGATGAATGAAACGCCGCTGGCCCTGGCGGCCAGCATCGAGGCGTTTTTACTACAGTAGTTACGCTGCCTTGCTGCGCAGGCGCAGCAGGCTCAGGCCCAGCAAGACGAAGGCGCCGCCCGTGATGCGGTTGAACAACTTGGCGCGGCCCGGCGTGGCCAGCTGGGTTTTCAGCAGGCGCGCCAGGTTGGCGTAGAACAAGTGGGCCAGCATGGCGCAGGCGACAAACGAGGTCGTCAGCACGGTGAACTGGATGGCCACGGGTTCGCCTGGCGTGATGAATTGCGGGAACAGTGCCGAGAAGAACAGGATGGCTTTCGGATTGGTCAGCGCCACTGTCAAGCCCTGGCGGAACAATTTCCAGAACGAATTCGGATTCGCCGCGCCGGCCACCACGGGCGCATCGGCCACGACACTGGTCTTGCTGCGCCATTGCTTGATGCCCAGGTACACGAGGTACAGGGCGCCAGCCAGTTTCAGCAGCATGAAGGCCGTGGCCGAGGTGGCCAGCACGACGCCCATGCCGGCCATGGCCACGCCGGAAATGATGAACAGGCCAAAACCATTGCCCATGCTGCTGATCATCGCGCGGCGCGGGCCGACGGCGATGGCATTCGAGATGGCCAGCAAGACGGCCGGGCCGGGAGAAAACGTGACGAGCAGGGCGACGCTGCAGAAAAGCAGCCAGTTCGAGAGGTGCATGGATGTTCCTGGGTGGGGCCGAAGCCGGTTTGAGAGTCAAAACACTCGTATTGTACGAAGTTTTCGGCTCCCGCGTCAGTGGCCTCGGCTTGAATCAGGCTCAAGGTCAGGCAAACAGGCTGGCGACGACATGGTTGATGGCGGCGCCACCGGCGATCAGCCAGCAGAAGAGAATGCCTGCCAGCAGCAGGGGCTTGATGCCGGCGCGGCGGATGGCCGACATGTGCGTCGTCAAACCCAGGGCCGCCATGGCCATGGCCAGCAAGGCCGTGTCGAGCTCGGTGATGGCGGACACGGTGCCCGCTGGCAGCAGGCCCAGGGAATTGAATGCCACCACGGCAATGAAGATGAAGGCAAACCAGGGGATGGCCAGCTTGGTCGCCTTTTCCTTGCCACCGGCCTTGACTTTGCCGCGCGCCAGCACGGCCGACAGGATGACGAGAAACGGCGCCAGCATCATCACGCGCACCATCTTGGCGATCACGGCCGCATTCGCCGCCTCTTGTCCGATCGACTTGCCGGCCGCCACTACTTGCGCCACCTCATGCACGGTCGAGCCGATGTACACGCCAAAGGCGGCAGGCGTGGCGCCCAGCACATGCCAGCCCAGGTTCAGCTGGTACAGCAATGGGTACAAAAAGATGGCGATGGTGCCGAACACAACAACGGTGGAGACTGCAACGGTCACATCCTCGCTGCGTCCCTTGACGACGGGTTCCGTCGCCATCACGGCCGCCGCGCCGCAGATCGAACTGCCCGCGCCGATCAGGATGGCGCTGTTGCGTTCCAGCTTGAACACTTTGGTGCCGAGGAACATGGCCAGGCCAAACGTGGACGCCAGCACCAGCGCGTCGATGGCGATGCCGGCCAGGCCCACTTGCCCGATATCCTGGAAGGTCAAACGGAAGCCGTACAGGATGATACCGAGCCGTAATAATGTCTGTTTGGAAAAGGCCACGCCCGCGCCGCAGGTGGGCGCCAGGCGGCCATACATGCTGTTGCCCAGCACAATGCCCAGCATGATGGCCAGGGTCAGGGCGCTCATGCCGTGGCTTTGCATCCATTCCAGCTTGCCCAACTGAATGGCGCCCCAGGCGATCACGCCGCTGAGCAGCAGGCCCGGCAGAAGGCGGCCATAGCGGTCGCTGAAACTTGTTGTGTTCGTTGTTGAGAGGGATGACATGCCGTACTCCATGGTTCTTGGTTCGTATGGCATGACTGTACAGTTCGCTGATTAAATGGTAAAACGGATTGTTTTTGTATGTTTAACCTAAAAAATAGGTAAATTGGATGGCGTTGACCTTGCGGCAGTTGCAGATTTTCCTCGCTGTGGCAGACACGGGCAGCACCAGCGCGGCTGGCGAGCTGATCGCTCTGTCGCAATCGGCCACCAGCGCGTCCCTGAACGAGTTGGAAACCTTGCTGGGCGCGCAACTGTTCGACCGTGTGGGCAAGCGATTGCTGCTCAACGACAATGGCCGCCTGCTGTTGCCGCAAGCGCGGCAGATGCGCGACGGGGCCGCCAGCATCGAGCGCCAGTTTGCGGGTGCCGACCCGTCCGTGCCCGTCAGCCTGCAGATCGGCGCCAGCACCACCATCGGCATCTATTTGCTGCCGCAGATCCTGGCCCAGGCGGCGCAGCAATACGGGCGCAGCATTCCGCAAGTAACCATTGCCAACACGGCCGACGTCGCGGCCGCCGTGGCCGAGTTTCGTGTCGATATCGGCTTGATCGAAGGGCCGTGCCATGAAGCGGGATTGCTGGTCGAGCCATGGCTGACGGACCAGATGCTGATCGTGGCCGCGCCGACGCATCCGCTGGCGCAGCTGCGCCATCTGCTCAGTTTTACGGAGCTGAACCAGGCGGGCTGGCTGCTGCGTGAAGCGGGCTCGGGCACGCGCGAAGCCGTCGAGCAGGCGCTGGTGCCGTATCTGCACTACCTGCGCGCCGCAGGCGAATTCAGCAATTCGGAAGCCATCAAATATGGCGCGGCGGCGGGGCTGGGCATCGCCTGCCTGTCGCGCGTCGTCGTGGCCGATCTGCTGGCCAGCGGACAACTGGTGGAACTGGAGACCATGCTGCCGCCATTGGAGCGCAACTTTTATCTGATCCGCCAGTCCAAGAAGATACTCTCGCCGCGCTTGGCCGGTTTCCTGGAGCTGTGCCGCCACGCCTCGCGCATGGCGGGGTAGTAGTGCCGGGTTTCATTTTGGCCGGGGAGGCTGGAGTTCCGCATCCGGTGGCGTCAGCGTGCCTGCGCGCAGCCGCTTGACGGCGACGGCCACGGCGCGCGCCACGTTGCGCACTTCTTCCTGCAGATTAGCGTCATGGTCGAGGGCATCGTGGCTTTGCGCGTAACTGTTGTAATAGCCGATGTAGCGGTCCAGCCGCGCCTTGGCGCCTGCGTCAACCAGGCCCATCCAGTCCAGCCAGTCGGACAGGCCCCGCCGCACGCCTTCGATGCCGGCCACGTCGCCATGCACGACGAGGCCATACGCGCGCCCGGCCAGGTGTTTCGGGTAATTCCAGCCTTGCAATTCGAGCGCCTTCGCTTCCGTTGCCTTCTTGCCGTGCGTGGACGTGGGATCGGGGTTGCCGCCATCGGCGCACACGAGCCGGTCTATCATCAGCTTGAGCACGCTGGGCGTCTGGTACCAGTACACGGGCGTGAGGAGGATGACGGCGTGCGCGGCCGTCCAGCGCTCGTAAATCTCCGCCATCCAGTCATTCGTCTGCCGTTCGCCATGGTTCGGGTAGCAACTGCATGGCCAGTGGCACAGGGGCATGGCCGTCGAGACACAGCCCTTGCACGGATGAATGTGCAAATCATACGAGGAGGTCAGCAGGCTCAGGTCCAGCACGTCCGTATCGATATTGTCGGCCTGCAGCACTTCCTTGGCCCATTGCGTCATGCGCCACGTTTTCGACATTTCGCCAGGGCAAGAACCGTCATTGCGCGCCGCACCGCAGACCAGCAGCACGCGCGACGCTGTGGCGGGGTCTTTCTGGCGCGCTTCGGCGGCCAGCAGACGGTCGCGCGTGGCTTTCCACTCCACGGACAAGTCGTAGTCGGGGTCCAGAAAACCGGGCCCAGCCTTCTGTGTCACGGGCGCCTTGCGGCCATCCTGGTAATTCTTCCACGCTACTTCCTCCACCTGCACCAGGGCGCCGCGCACGGCGTCGAATGTGGGGTCGGCATACGAGCGAATGAACTGCAAATGGAATTCGACCCTGCCCAGCGGCGCGGGCGCCTGGCCCAGACGTGGCTGGGGAGTGGCGGGAGTGGAGGCCATGGCTTTTCCTTGAAGTGATGGCGTATCGTGCCTGGGGAGGGCTTGCTGGTCTGTGCGTTGAACAACTGTGCAGCAACTGCTTGCCAAATTCTCTTTTGTGGGATAAATTCCCGTATATGAAAAATCCAATAGTGACTGCTAACGAGACGGAGCAGCGGCTGGCGGCGCGTTTGAAACAGTTGCGCGTGGAGCAGGGCTGGTCGCTGGACCAGCTGGCCACTGCCAGCCAGGTCAGCCGCGCCACCCTGTCACGCCTGGAAAATGGCGAAGTCAGTCCGACGACTAGTGTGCTGGGCAAGCTGTGCGCCGCATACGGCCTGGCCATGTCGCGTCTGCTGCGCATGGTGGAAGACGATTTTCCGCCCCTGTTGCGGCGGGCTCAGCAAAGCGTGTGGACGGACCCGGACATGGGTTTCCGGCGCCGTTCCGTCTCGCCGCCGTCGCGCGCGCTGGCTGGCGAAGCGCTCGAATGCGAACTCGATGCGGGCGTGACGATCACTTATGCCGCCTCGCCCCGGCCCGGCATGGAACACCATCTGTTGTTGCAGGAAGGCAAGCTGAACGTGACGGTCGACGGCCGCTCGCACAATTTGCTGGCCGGCGACTGCTTGCGCTATCAGCTGCATGGCGCCAGCGCGTTCGTGACGCCGCCAGACAGCGGCGCCCGCTATTTTCTCTTTCTTGTCTGAGGTCGCCATGCCCGCATTGCTACGCCATTTTTCATCCACCGATATTCGTGAACGCTTGCCGGAACTGGGTGCCTTGCTGCAAGACTGCGTGCACGACGGCGCCAGCATCGGTTTTATCTTGCCTTTCGACACGGCGGCCAGCCAGGCCTTCTGGACGGATAACGTGTTGCCAGCTGTCACGCGCGGGGTGCGCCTGCTGCTGGTGGCCGAAGTCGATGGCTGCGTGGCCGGCGCCGTGCAGCTGGACTGGGACACCAATCCCAACCAGGCGCACCGGGCCGGAGTGCGCAAGCTGCTGGTCGCACCCGCTTTCCGCCGGCATGGCGTCGCCCGCCAGCTGATGCAGGCGCTGGAAGCACAGGCGCGCCTCTTGCCGCGCAGTCTGCTGACCCTGGACACGCGCAGCGGCGACCATGCGGAACCGTTGTATTTGTCGCTCGGCTACGTGGTGGCGGGCAGCATCCCCGCCTATGCGCTGGCGCCGGACGGCGACCGCCTGGACGCCACCACCATCATGTACAAGCAACTGTGGCAATGAGTTTGCAGTTATCCGGTGCGCGCCTGGCGCTGGTGCGCGCAGCCGCCTGGCGTGTTGCCAGATAAAATCACCCGCTTGATTACAGAGTCTTCCTACTTCAATGCCCGGCATCGTCCGACTGGCGCATGCCGGCGCCGCGCCTACACTGTTCCTTGATAGACCCGGCGGCGGGTTCTTTCTTACAGGAGGCTGATATGGCGAATATCCAGGCAGGATCGGATGGTGCGGCAAAACAGGAAATGTCGGCAAAGCGCTTGAACGTGGTCGACTGGATCTCCATGATCCTGTTGATCGTGGGCGGCTTGAACTGGGCGCTGGTGGGCTTGTTCGATATCGATATCGTGGCCAGCATCCTCGGCGCCATGACGGCCGCTTCGCGCGGCGTGTATGTACTGGTGGGGCTGGCGGCGCTGTATTCCATTTATTTGTGCCTGCGCAAGTTGCCGGCCAAACCCTAGACGGGAGGACACATGCCTGTCGGTGCAAGCCCCAAGCGTGAACGCGAATTCAAGAAGCTGGAACGGGATTTCAAGCAGGAAGGACGCTATCGGGGCCGCGAGGAGGAAGTCGCGGCGCGCATCGTGAACAAGCAAAGGGCGCAATCGGGTGAAACGAAGGAAGCGCAGGGGCGGAAAAAAGCCGGCGGCGCTGCTTCGGATGCGTCACCGCCGGACTTGCCTATCGAAGGCTACCAGCAATTGACGGTGGCGCAAATCCGCGACAAGCTCAATGGCCTGTCCGCCGCCCAGCGCAAGCGGCTGCGTGCCTATGAAGCAGCGCACAAGAAGCGCAAGGGCGTGCTGCAAGCGCTGGAGGCTTGATCTGGCATCATGGACTGGATACGGTGCGAGTGCACGTCGGTAGTGGCGTGTTGTCTGCGCGGATGGCATGCGCGCAACTTGGGCGCGTTTACTGCGTGCGCAGGTAGGCCAGCAAGTCGGCCACCTGCTGCGCATTGCCGATGCCCCAGAAACGCATGTTGTTTCCAGGAATGAAATCGCTCGGTGCTTTCAGGAAGCTGGCCAGGTTTTGCTCGGTCCAGACGATATTCGCGTTTTTCATGGCCGCCGAATACTTGTAGTCGGTGGTGGTGCCGGTTTTGCGGCCGATCACGCCCGTCAGTTTGGGGCCGAAGCCGCCGCGCGCCGATGGCCCTACCTGGTGGCAGGAAGCGCACTTGCGAAACGCTGCCTTGCCCGCTTCCGCATTGCCCTTGAGGGCGGCCGGCGCGTCAGCCTGCGCGACGGCGGCTGGCGCCAGCAGCAGGGTTGCCGTGGCCAGAGGAGAGAGCAAGCGAAAAAGAAGTGTGGATGTCATCGGTGAGGCAGAATGCATGATATGGCAAGCGATGACGCATTTTACAGGCGGGCATCAAAACCTGCCCGCCAGTTGGGCAGCGATGCCAGGCAGTTATGCAGGAGTCGCTGCAGAATGCACTGAATACCGCTAGCGCTTGCCGCCCTGTGCGCCCAGCGCCGCCATGGCCGACGCGAACACGATGCAGGCGATGGCCAGCCACTGGGTCAGGCTCAGCATTTCTTTCAGCACCACCATGGCGGCCAGCGCGCTGACGGCCGGTGCCGCGCTGCTGAACATGCCGAACACGCCTTGCGGCAAGCGGCGCAGGGCAAAGATTTCCAGCGAATATGGCAGGGCGCTGGACAGCATGGCGATGGCCAGGCCCATCAAGGCAATCGATGGCGCCAGCAGCGCCGTGCCCGAATACGCGACGCCGATGGGCACCGTTACCATGGCCGCCACCGTCATGCCCCAGGCCACGGCTTGGCCGCCCTGCAGGGTCGAGGCGCGCTTGCCGAAGATGATGTACAGCGCCCAGCACAGCGCCGCCCCCAGCGCGTACGCCACGCCGACAGGATCCAGGCTGCCCGGACTGCCTTGCAGGGGCAGCAGCAAATACAAGCCGAACACGGCGCACGCCACGGCCAGCAAATCGCGCGGCCGGCGCGACGACAGCATAGCCACGGCTAGCGGCCCCGTTACTTCGATGGCGACCGCAATGCCGATCGGTATCAGTGCAAACGCCCGGTAAATCAGCAAGTTCATCAATCCCAGCACGGAACCGTAGACCAGCAAATTGAGCACATCCTTGCGCGTGAGGCGGTAGCGCCACGGCCGGAAGATGGCCAGCAGGATGAGCGCTGAAAACCCCACCCGGTACGCCGTAATGCCTTCCACGCCAATGACGGGAAACAGATTCTTCGCAATCGCCGCCCCCAGGTTGACGGAAATCTGCCCTCCCAATACGGCCAGGGAAGGGAGCAAGATGCTGTCGGGGAGGGAAGAGGTCGAGGCGGGGGAGGTCATGGGACGGTATTTTAATACGCCACAGGCCGCCAGTCGCTGGCAGATCAGCAAGCGACGGTAACTTATCCGTCTGCACGGGCATCGAATGTGAAGCGGATACAGTTGAGGCAGTGCAAGTATTTTCTGATAATGCTATTCTGCCTGCACACCCGGAACCGCCGGGTGCCACCCGATTCTTCGTCTTGATGGAGCCGTCCCATGAATTGCAGAAGTATGGCAGTGACAGTCGCTTTAGTGTTCGCCACCGGCATGGCTGGTGCGCAGGCCTTGCCGCCGCAGGCGCAATTGCCGGCCTGGGCGACGCAACAGCTCGATAGCCTGGCCAAACGCGAAGGCATTGAAGTCAGCGCCCGCATCAATCCCTTCGTCTTGCGCGGCGACTTCGATGGCGACGGCAAGGGCGACCTGGCTGTTCTCGTCAAAAACAAGGACAGCAAGAAAGAGGGTATCGTCTTCCTGTTCAGACAGAAGACGGCGCCTCTGATCGTCGGTGCGGGACATGCCTTGTCCAACGGCGGTGATGATTTTGCCTGGCTGGAAATCTGGCAAGTGGAAGACAAGGGCTCGCTCCAGCACAGTTATCATGAAAAGTCGCTCAAGCTGAAAACGGACGGCATCGTGGTGGCAAAAGAGGGCTCTGCCAGTGCCTTGATCTATATCAAGGGTGGCAAGGCGGTTTGGCAACAGCAGGGCGATTGAGGCGTGCCCGTGCAGTTCTGCTGGCTGACGCCAGCGGTCTGTCGGGCAGCAGATTCATGCGTCAGTCAGGAGTAACAGCGTAATGCATGTATTCAGTATCGGCGACACCAATTTCGAAGTGGATGTCGCGAAATCCCGGGTCAGCCTGGAGGCACGCGCCGATGGGATGCGGGAAATCAATATCAAGGTCGAAGCCGACGACGATGTGTTCATGCGGCTGACGGAAGACGACGATGCGCCCTGGTCATGGGCGCTGTATCCGCCGTCCTTCTCTTTGCAGGGCTTGCTCGTTGCGGGACCGGATGCCGCGCCCGTGCACATGCTTGCCGTCGATGCCGACAATCCGCAGTGTGAATCCGCGCTCTACATGATGGAATACCGTGATGTCGCGGATCTGCGCCTGGTGGAATTGTCGGCGCAACGCCTGGCCGTCACAGGCAAGGTGGACTTTTTTGGCAAAAGCCTGCCTTTTGCCATCGATATGCCGCTTACAAGATAGCGGCAATTTTTAATATCGCTATCGGACACGGGGCAGCCTTGACTGGCCGCCCCATGCTCATTACTCCAGCTTCAAGGCCTTCGCCACATCCCCCCACGCCACATACTTGAAGTTCTGCGGCCCATCTGGCAGGCGCTTGTAGCCGTCCTGTATCACCAGCATGCCTTGCGCATACGCGCCGCCCAGGTTGGCGGCCGTGACGTCCAGGCCATCCGTTTCCGACGTGCCGTCAATGCCGGCCGCCAAGTTGAAGCCGACCTTGAAGCGCCCGCGCACCTTGTACGGCGCTTGCGCGTCGAGCACCACGTAGCTGTTGTCGCCCTGGCTGGAGACGATCAGGTAGCCAGAATCAGCCTTGCCGCCCGGCTTGCGGTAGATGGCCATGCCTTCCACGTCGGCCGTCAACTGTGCGCCCACGGGCAGGATCATGGCGAGGGCATCGGGCTTGGCGGCGTCGGCCGAGGTGGTCCAGATGCCGCGCGTTTCCTCGCCGAGGAACAATCTGGCGTTGGCGTCGTCCGCCACGCAGCCTTCCGGTTGCGTGGCGACCTTGAAGCTGCGCAAGAGGGTGGCGCTGAACTTGTTGCCGTTCATGCCGATGCTGTATTGTTGAAAGGTGCCGTCCTTGTCATTGATGAACGCTTGCACGCCGCCGCTGGCTGGCTGGTACAAGCACATGCCGTAGATGCTTTTCAGGCCGGTCGGGAAACGGCCCGCTTCCGCCACGACGCCATCGGCATTGATGGTGAACAGCATCATGCTGTTGTCGTCGCGCTGGGTGGCCACGGCCAGGTCGACCTTGCCGCTACCAAGGCTGATGTTTTGCCGCACGTCGACGTTGTTCAGGCGGCCCACTTCCAGCAACTGGGTCTGCTTGCCCTGCAGGTCGTAGACGAGCAGTCCCTGCTTTTTGTTGGTGCCCAGGATGCGCGCGTCGGCAGGGTTGCTGGACAGCCAGATGGCCGGGTCGTCGGCCGCGTCGCCCTGGCGCGCCATCGGTTCCGTCTGGGCTTGCGGGGCGATGATGGCCACCGCTGGCGATGTTTCCGCCTTGCCATTCCACTTCAATGGCCGCGCTTGCCAACCGTTCTTGCCGCGCAGCATCAAGGAATGTCCATCGAGCGCCAGCTGGCTGTCGCCCTTGTGCACGTTCAAGGCCACGGCTTGCGGCGGCTGGGCCGTCCACTTGCCCGCCTGATGGGCGAGCAGGTGCAGCTTTTCCGCCTTGCCGTCGAGCACGGCCACGCCGCCAGGCAGCACGGCCAGCGCACCGGCGCCGCCGTCCAGCTGGCCATACGGCTTGCGCAGGGCCACCACTTCGCGCTTGCCCATGCCTTCCGAGTCGGCGTCATACGCCCACACACCCATGTTCGACTCGCTCACCAGCAGGCGCTGGGCGCCATCGTCGGCGCGGCAATGCTTGGCGTGCGGCGGCAAGGCGAGTTTGCGTACCAGGCTGCGCTGTTCACTTTGCATCACCCACTGTTCCGCTTGCCCATCCTTGCCGATCAAGAACAGATGATCGAGCTGCTGGGCGTCGCGGTAGAGGCAGGACGCTTCCACGGAAAACGTGGGGACGGGAAATGGCGTAAGGCGATTGAGCTTGCCGGCCTGCACGTCGACGGACACGGGAAGCGGACGCTGCGTGTCCGCTTCCAGGAAGACGGCCAGCACTTTATTGCCGTCGCTGCGCGTGTCGAGCTGCTTGGCGCGCACGGCGATACGGTCCCGTTCCTGGCCGCTTGCGTCGAACAGGCGCAAGCCATGCTTGTCCAGGATCAGCCAGCCGCCGCCGGGCAGGCGCGCCAGTTGTTCCGCTTCCTGCGTGAAGGAAGGGACAGCCTGGACAGGCGCGGCTTGCGCCGTTCCCGCGAGGCAAAAGGCAGCCAGCAAGGCGCTGCAGAGTACGGTTTCTTTTATGTTATTCATGTTCATTGACATCATCAGAAGGCGCTGGCTTTCAGGCTCACTTTGAAAGTGCGGCCGTATTGTTCGTTCTGCACGTTGTATTGCTTCGTGCCTTGATAGACATAGTATTTCTCGTTGTTCAGGTTGGCAGCTTCGAACAGTACCTGGAACTGCTTGTTGATCTGGTAGGACAGCGAGAAATCGAGCTGCTTCTGGCTGGCGACGATATGGTCCTGGCTTGGGTCGAGGATATCGCCGCCCATTTCCAGCAGATACGGCGACTTGTAGTTGAGGGCCAGGCGGGCGCTGACCGGTCCCGTTTCATAGCCCAGCATCAAGTTCATCACCTGGTTTGACTGGCCCGGCAGGCGGATGTCGCGGTTCATCTGCTTGTTGCTGGCTTTGTCGAAACGGCCGATTTGCGCGCTCGAGGTGCTCAGGGTGCCGTTCACGCCGACGAGGAATTTATTGAATGGCGCCGGCAGCATGCGCAGCGGCTGCATGTAGGCCAGTTCGATGCCTTTGACTTTGGCCGCGTCGCCGTTCGCATACGACGTTGCCGTCGTGTAGCTCGTCCATTGACCCGTGCCGGCCAGGTTGGTCGTGTACGTAAAATTCTTGATGTCCTTGTAGAAGCCGTAGGCGGACATCACGCCGTCGTTGCCCAGCACCCGCTCGATGCCGAGATCCAGGTTGTTCGCCTTCAAGGGTTTCAAGTCCGGGTTGCCGATCACGGCTTCCGTGTTGCTGGCCAGGCTGATGCCTGGCGCCAGCTGGCTGAAGTTGGCGCGCACGACGGCTTGCGTCCAGGCGGCCCGCACGCTGGTCTTTTGATCGACGTCATAACGGGTTTGCAGGTTCGGCAGCCAGTTGGTGTACGAACGTTCGCGCGTCAATGCCGTGGCAACGCCGGCGCTGTCCACTTGCGAGCCGGCCGCCTCGAAACTGGTGCGCTCGGCGCGCACGCCGCCCAGGATGTGCCAGGCGTCGAAGTCATAGCTGTTCTGCACGTACATGGCGTTGATGTCTTCATGCATGCGGTAATCGTTGATGATCGATTCCGTGGCCAGGCGCGCCTTGGCGCGGTCGAGTCCCGCCACGCGGGCGCGTATCAGGGCCGGATCGAGCGCCACGCCGATGTTGCCCAGGTCATAGTCGAGATTGTGGCCCTGCACGAAATTGCTCATTGACGTGGAGCCGGCACCCCAGTAATTGCCGCTGGTGGCCTTGTTGCTGTTATACGCCCATTGATCCGTGTCATTGGTCTTTTCGCGGCGGCTGACTTTGGCGCCGAATTTCAGGGTGGCGATGTCGAACTTGCGCGCCAGGTCGATGCGTGCATGGTGTTCATTGTCCTTCGAATAGCGTTTTTGCAGGGTGATGGCGTTGAGCGCGTAGCTGGCCGGATCGTACAGCGAGGCGGGGCCGCTCAGTTTCGGCTCCTGCGTATCCGTAAAGCTGATGCCGGCGAAATTGCTGGTGCCCCGGAAACGGCCATCGTTCAGGGATTCCGGCGTGTCTTCCGTGGCGCGGCTCAGGCCGCCTTTCACGTCCAGGGTCCAGTCGCCTGATTTCTGCTGCGTGCCCAGCACGAGCGATCGCACTTGCTGCGTGTACTTGCGCTGGCGGATGCGGCGCTCGGCGCGCGCGCTGGCCGTCTGGTCTTCGGCCAGGCTGCCGCCCGCGATATTGCTGATGGTCAGGCGGTCGCGCACTTCATTGTCGGAAAACTCGCTGACGAACGAGCGCAAGAACCAGCTGTTGCCCGCTTCGGGACGGTAATCGAGGTTGACGGCCAGGGCGCCGCGCTTGCGCACGGGCAGGTAGTCGCGCAATTCCAGTCCCGACAATTTACCCTTGCTCCAGGCGCCGCCCGTTTCCACGTCGTCCGAGCCGAACGAGCGCTTTTCTGCGCTCAGGCCGGCTGCCACGCCCAGCTTGCCGTCGAGGAAGCGCTGGGCCCACAGGCCGCCGCCGCTGGGGCTGGTCTTGCCCGTCTTTTCATCGTAGCTGGCGCCCACGTTGGCCGACAGCAGCTTGCCCGGCAAGTCGAAGGCGGACAGCGATTTGACCTCGACCGTGGCGCCCAGCGAGTTGGCGTCCATTTCCGGCAGCAAGGTCTTCGAGACTTCCAGCGTGCGGATCAGGCCGGCAGGCAGGATGTCGAGCGCCACGGCGCGGCGGCCCGCTTCCGGCGACGGCACGAGGGCTCCGTTGATGGTGACGGCGTTCAAGTCCGGACCCAGGCCGCGCACCGTGATGTAGCGGCCTTCGCCCTGGTCGCGCTGCACGGATACGCCCGGCAAGCGGGCCAGCGCCTCGGCCGCGTTTTTGTCGGGCAAGCCGCCGATATCGTCGCTGCTGATGACGCTGATGATGTTGTCGGCTTTCTCTTGCGCGGCAATGGCGTTGCGCAGGCTGGCGCGCTGGCCGCTGACGACCACGGTGGCGGCCGGCTGGCCGTCCGCATCTTGCGCATGGCTTTGACCGCTAAAGACGGCCATGATGCCGAGGGCCAGGGCCGTCAGGCGCAGCGGGGAGGGGAACGAAGTGTGCATGGTTTTCATGAAGAGCTCGGTTAGGGGAAGGAACCGGGCGGATTCTAGGCAGCAAATATGACGATTGCGTGACAGGCAAGGGCTTGCCACCCTGAAAACAACGGCCCATGAACGCTTTCCGGCCGGAAATGAACCCTGGTGAGCTGAAATGACCTGCCGGTCGTGGGCACATGGGGCGTGGCATGCCGTATTTGCATGAGCGCCCAAGGTAATGATGAGCCGTTTGCACCTGCCGCACGGGCGTGGGGCATGTCATCGTGCCGTCATGGGCGGGCGCTATCGTGGCGACAGCACCACTTTTAAAGGTTTTCCCACATGCTGCCATTGCACCGTAACAGCCTGATTGCCGCCGCACTGGCCTTGCCCCTGTTCTTGTTCCTGTACGCCACGTTAGGGCACCCTAAACCGATTGCCATCTGGAAGTGGATGGATATCGTCTGCGAAGGCGGCACGGCCGTCATGGCGGGCATCTGGTTTTTGTTTACCCTCAGCAGCCGCCCGCGCGGACTGGTGACGAGCCTGATCGCCGGCGGCCTGTGCGCCATCATGCTGGGTTCCTGGGCCGATTGCCTGGACGAATTCTTTGCCATCGACAAGAGCGCCGTGTGGGATAACTGGCTCGAAGGCTTGATTCCGTTTGGCATGCTGTTGGTGACGATCGGCATGTATTACTGGCGCCAGGAACAGTTTCGCTTGAACGAGCACCTGCAAAAGCGCGAACGCCTGTTCCGCGACCACCGCGCCTTCGACCGCATCACGCAGCTGGCCGACGCCAGCTATTTGCGCACGCAGATGCGCCTGGAACAGGAACGTCGGCCCGGCCTCGATTGCGCGCTGGTCTTGCTCGATATCGACAGCTTTCACTTGATTAACCCCGAATACGGCCACCGCGAAGGCGACCGCGTGCTGCAAGCCGTGGGCCACATGCTGCTCTTGAACTTGCGCAATGATGATTTGTTGTGCCGCTATGCGGGCGACCGCTTCGCCGTGCTGATGCCGGGCGTGTCGCGCGAGGATGCGGCCGTGAAGGCGCGCCACCTGTGCGCCATGGTGGGGCAGATGCGCCACTACGCCAACGACAACCGCGAAATCCGCTTGAGCTTGCGGCATGCGTGCTCGCTCACCGATGGCGTTCCGGAAGTGGTGTTGGCCGAGCTGAGCCGGGCCGTGGAGACGCCACGCTCCGGTGCCGGGATCAGTTCCGCCGCGCCTGCCTGATGCCGCTGAACCAGCAAGGCGACCCCAGCATCGCGGCCCATCACCAGCCGGCGCTGGTGCTCGATTACGCGCGCAGCCGGGAGCTGGCTGTGGCGCCGCTGCTCAAGGGCACGGGCCTCGATGGCGGCGCGCTGCCATCCGCGGAAAGCCAGGTCAGCGCCGCGCAATACCTGCAATTGCTGGCCAACGTGGCGCGCGGCCTGGACAGTGCCGACACGAGTTTCATGCTGGGCCAGCAAATGCTGCCCGGCCATTACGGCGCGGCCAGCCATGCCTTGCTGCAGGCGCAGAATCTGCGCCAGGCCTTGACCATGCTGTGCGACTTTCATACCTTGCTGTGTCCGCTGCTGCAACCGCGCTTGCGCGAAGCGGGCGACATGCACGTGCTGTACTGGGTCGATGCGTTCGGCGCGCCCAGCCAGTTGCCATTTCTGGTGGAAATGCACATGACGGCGCTGGCGGCCATGTGCCGCTGGCTGGCCGGAGAGTCCTTGCCGTGGCGCTTCTGCTTCAACCGCGCGCGGCCCCGTCACGTGGAGCAGCATGAGGTGCACCTGGGCCAGGCCCTGCGTTTCGATTGCCAGGTCGACGCCATGCTCATCGATTCCAGCTGGCTCGATAAACCCTGGCCGCGCGGCAATGCCACGGCGGCCGCGCTGGCCTTGCGCGCGGCGGCACTGGCGCCCGTGCCGGCGGCCAGCCTGCTCGGTGCGCTGTACGACTACCTGCTGGCCAATATCCGTTGCGCACCGACCCTGGAGCGCACGGCGCAGGAATTCGGCGTCAGTCCCGCTACCCTGAAACGCCATCTGGCGCGTCATGGCACGCATTTCCAGGCCGAGCTGGACCAGGTGCGCGCGCACAAGGCGATTTACCTGTTCCAGGCGCATGGCTACGACAACGACGCCGTGGCCGCTTACCTCGGCTTTCATGATGCCACCAACTTCCGCCGTTCGTTCAAGCGCTGGACGGGGCAAACACCACAGTTGCTGCGTCATGCGCTGGCCTTGTTCGTCGCTGGATGAGAACGCCGATCAAAACCTACTGCGCGTCGTGACTTACGGCCTGCGATGCTCACTGTGCTAGAGCACAGTTGCGCTTCTCGGCCGCAATTCACTTCCGCTCGCTACGGTTTTGATGGGCGTCGCCCATTCCATGTGGGGCGCGCGGGTTTTGTCGGACGTTGCGCGCCAGCGCCACGGGCAGTTGTTCCTGAGGGAACAATTGCCCGTTCTGCTACATCCATAGTACACTCGATCAGAGAGCGAACAGACGCGCTTTGAGGCGCTCCGGCACGGCGTCGCGCGACGCCGCAATACCGCCATTGCGATGGCGGCGCCGGCGGCAAACGACCGGTGTGCCGTGCCTTAACCCAGCCTGGAATCTGGTGTCACCAGTGTGGTGCGCCGGAAACCGGGCAACTTGATAATGCTCAATCGTGTATTCACAATCGCAGATCGATCCAGTCGTCAGTTTCCGCAACACCCAAGGTGAGGCGGTGCGCGGCACGATTTTCAACTTGCAGCGCAATTCGCTCGTCATGGAAATCTACAATCCATACTCGATTGTGCAGGTCAGCGAGGTGCTCAATGACGTGACGGTGCGCATGGGGGCGAAGAACGCCTACGTGGGCAAGGCCGTCGTCATCAGCAGCGTCAACACGGGCCTGACCGCCATCGTTTCCGTGACCCTGATCGACGAGTGGCGCGAGCTGAGTGACGTGGTCGTCGTCAAGGGCGCCGTATTGAAAGAGTCCAGCGCTTTCGTCGCCGGCTGGGGCGAGCGCTTCCGCATCCGCCGCGATTACCAGATCGTCGTCAACGAAATGCGCGCCTTTCTGTCGGAAGTGGCGCGCTGGGTCGAGCAGGTCGACTTGTCCGACTCGCTGCCCAAGGAAAACGGCCGGTTGCGCCCCGATATCTTCGACGAGCTGGCCTTGCCGCTGATGGAGCAGACCCAGCTGTACTTGCGCCAGCTCGAGGTGGAAGCCTCGCTCGTCGAGGAAGAGCGGGCGCCGGCCCACCGCGCGTTCGCCCAGGCGGCGCTGCATCCTTTGATCCTGCGCGCACCGTTCGTCTTTCGCACGTTTACCAAGCCGCTCGGCTATGCGGGCGACTACCAGATGGTCAACCAGCTGCTCGACGATCCGCGCCAGGGGCCGAGCACGTATTTTCAGATCGTCAATGCGGCTTTCCTGCAGGCGGCCGTCGCCACGGCGCACCGCAACCGCATCGATATCCTGACGGAATTCCTGTCGCAAAAGGCCGCCGCGGCCCGTGCTGCCGGGCGTGTGTATAAGGTACTCAACGTGGGCTGCGGTCCCGCCATCGAGGTGCAGCGTTTCCTCGAGACGTGCCCCGACGCGCAGTGGCTGGCCTTCGAGTTGGTTGACTTCAGCAGCGAGACCCTGGACTGGACGCGCGCGCGCCTGACGACCATCATGCAGCGCACGGGAAGAGTGGTCGAGATCGATTATGTGCACGATTCCGTGCATAACCTGCTCAAGCGCCGCCATGGCTCGGGCATCACGGGCTTGCCCGGCAGTTTCGACGCCGTGTATTGCGCCGGCCTGTTCGACTACCTGTCCGACAAGGTGTGCGCGCGCCTGCTGATGCACTTTGCCTCGCGCGTGGGGCCGGGTGGACGTTTGCTCGTCACCAATGTGCATGCGAATAACCCGGGCAAGTTCGGCATGGAGCATTTGCTCGAGTGGCATCTGATCTATCGCAATGAAGAGGGCCTGTCGGCCTTGCTGCCCGAGCATGCGACGAATCCGCTGATCTATGTCGACGCGACGGGCGTGAATGTGTTCGCGGAAGTGAGCATTCCTTGATGGATACTCCAGGCCTGCACGCCGGCTACACGGCCGTTTTGCGCGACTTCCGCCTGGAATTCAGCCGCGGCGGGGCGTACACGGGCATCGTGCTGATCCTGCTGGGCATGGGCCTCGATTCAGCCCTGTACCCGGACAAGCAGTCGGCGTTTACCAGCGCGCGCATTGTCGTGTCCGTGCTGATTTTTTGCGTCGTGCTGGCCATGCGCACGCGCTGGGCGCAAGACCGCATCCAGGGGCTGACTTTTGTCTGGCTGATCCTGCCGCAAATCATGATCGCCTGGATGATCGCCGTCACGGAAGGCGCCACCTCGATCTATTACGTGGGCATGACCCTGGCCATTTATTCGTCGGGCATCGTGCTGGCGTTCGGCTTGTGGCAAAACATGGTCTTCGGCGCCATCTCCTGCCTGCTGTACGTGGTCGCCTGCGCCTGGCATGCGGGCGGCTTCGACTTGCCGGGCACCTTTGTCGTCAACTGTCTGTTCCTCATCATGTCGGCCAGCATCAGCGCCGTCTTCACCTATTTCAACGAGCGCGCCCGCTTCATGCTGTTCCAGCTGAAGGCGGAAGTGGCGCAAAAGAACACGCAGCTGGAAGAAACCAACAAAAGCCTGGCCGATATCAAGGGGCAGATGCTGCAGCAAGAGAAAATGGCCGCCATCGGCACTCTGGCCGCCGGCATGCTGCATGAAGTGAACAACCCCGTAAATTTCTGCATGATGGCCATCGAAGTGGCCATCGAAGACCCGGCGGCCCAGCAAAGCGCGCTCGTCAGCGAATGCCTGGCCGACGCCAAGCAGGGCATGCTGCGCGTGCAGCACATCGTGTCCGACTTGAAGACCTTTGCCTACCGCAAGAGCGGCAACCAGCTGGAAACGGGACACTTTCAGTTCCGCAGCGCGCTCGACGCGGCCATCCGCCTGGTGGGCCATGAAACGAAGAATGTCAGCATCAGCCACGACTTGCCGGTCGACACTCTGGTGCGCGGCGACGAGGCGGCCATCGTGGGCGTGCTGATCAACTTGCTGGGCAATGCAGTGCTGTCCATGCGCAAGGGCAACGCGCCGCCGTTCGAGATCCGCATCACGGCCCACTGGGACGACAACCGCCTGCGCATCAGCGTGCGCGACAACGGTCCCGGCATCGCCCCGGAAAACCTGGCGCGCGTGTTCGAGCCGTTCTTCACCACGCGCGAAGTGGGGCAGGGACTGGGACTGGGCCTGAGCATCAGCTATGGCGTGATCGAGCGCCACGGCGGAACATTGAGCGCCGAAAGCGAGCTGGGCGAATGGGCCAGCATGAATTTCGACTTGCAGCGCTCCGATTGGGAGGGCCGCTAGCATGGACAGCGATAGCCGCGCCAGCGTGCTGTACGTGGACGACGAAGCGCTCGCCTGCAAGTATTTCGAGCGCGCCGTCGGTCCCCGTTACCGCGTATTGACGGCGCAGAGCGTCGATGCGGCGCTCGCTCTGCTGGAAGACGAGGCCGGCCAGATCGACGTGCTCGTCACCGATTACCGCATGCCGGACCGCCTGGGCAGCGAGTTGCTGCAGGAAGTGGCGCAGCGCTATCCGCACATCGTCTGCATGCTGGTGACCGCGTATGCGGACAAGGATGTGCTGCTAGAGCTGATCAATGGCGGCACCTTGTTCCGCCTGCTGGAAAAGCCGCTCGACCTGGCCGCCATGCAAACGGCGCTGCAGCTGGCCGTGCAGACGGGCCGCGAACGGGCCGCGCGCCGCCAGGGCCTGGTGGCGATGGAAGAGTCGCTGGCTTTCCTCGCACATGAATTGAATACGCCGCTGGCGGCCATCGCCAATTTTGCGCGCGGCATTGCGCGGCGCGCGCAGGCGGACGCCGCATCGCAGGCCGAGATCGGCGAAGCGGCCGCCCTGATGCACGACAATGCGCGCTATTGCCTGTCCGTGCTGGCCAGCTTTATCGACACGGTGCGCCTGGCCAGCGCTGGGCCGGGCATGCAGGGAGGACGCCGCGCCGGCAGCGCGCGCCAGTTGCTGGACGCCTTGCTCGACAGCTATCCCTTGAGCACGGCCCAGCGCGCCGCCATCACGGTCGAAGTGGGCGAAGATTTCTCCATTGCCGAGTCGCCCAATTGCGTTGCGCTGATATTATCGTCCGTGCTGGCAAATGCCTTGCGTTCGGCCGGCGAGAAAGCCCATCCTGTGATCGGCATCCGCATCGATGCCGGCCGCATCACGGTGCGCGACAATGGCGCCGGCATCGCCCCCGAGATTGTCGAGCAGCTGTTGATCGACCCCGTCAGTGCCAGCGGCGGCGAAGGCAAGGGCTGGGGCATGGTGTTTTGCCACCGCATGATGCAGTCGTTCGGCGGCAACCTCGATATCGCCACCGAGTTTGGCGCCTCCACCACGGTAACCCTGAATTTTCCAGTACATATAAGGAACGAGCATGATTGACGCCAATCTGCGTTTACCGGCTCAGCGTGAGCCGGCGCAAGGCTTGCCGACGATACTTTACGTCGATGACGAGGCCAACGCCCTGAAATACTTCCAGCGCGCCATCGCGCCGCTGGCCGACGTGCTGACGGCGACTTCGGTCGAGGAGGGCAAGCGCATCCTCGACGAGCAGGCCGACCGCATCGCCGTGCTGGTGTCGGACCAGCGCATGCCCGGCGCTTACGGCAACGAGTTGCTGTCATACGCCTGGGACCGCCATCCGCACATCGTGCGTATTTTGACCACCGCGTATTCCGAACTCGAGCACACGGTGGAAGCCGTCAACCAGGGGCAGATCCACCGCTACATCCAGAAGCCATGGGATATCGCGGCGCTGCGCATGGAACTCAAACAGGCGCTGGAACTGGCGCGCTTGCGCAACGAACACGCCCAGTTGCTGCGCGAAAAACTGATGGTGCGCCAGCGGCAAGCCGTTGCCAACCGCATCGGCACCCTGTACGCCTTGTGCGCCAGCCTGGCCGGTCCGGAACAGCAGCTGCCCGTGGAAGCGTATTTGTCGGCGGCCCTGACGGCCGGCGTCACGCCGCCCGAGCCGAACTGGCTGCTGATGGATTATGCCGAC
This sequence comes from Janthinobacterium sp. Ant5-2-1, assembly GCF_001445815.1. NCBI lineage: Bacteria > Pseudomonadati > Pseudomonadota > Betaproteobacteria > Burkholderiales > Oxalobacteraceae > Janthinobacterium > Janthinobacterium sp. Ant5-2-1. Next base: position 30,268 of record NZ_LNCE01000043.1, read on the forward strand.
CTGGTCAGTTCGGAAGCCTTCCGCGGCACGGCCTTTGCCGCCGCCGTGCGCCAGCAGCTCGACACGCTCGAGCGCGAGCATCCGGGGCGTGGCGTGGAGCAGGTGATCGACATGCTGCTGCCCGTGTTCGGCGCGGCGCTGCAAAACCAGGGCGGCACGGCGCTGTTCCTCGATGGCCGGCTGCTGACGGAATTCCTGGAAACGCCGACCACGGCGCCCGTCTCGGCCATCCACTCGTTCTGGCTGGCCAGCTTGCTGTGGCTGGCGCGGCGCGGGTGGTCTCTGCAGTTGAGCAAGACGGAACTGGGCTTGCAGGGCAAGGTAGTGCAGGCTGAACCGGCGCTCACGCCAGACCACCTGGCGGCCTGGATCGAGCAGTTCTGATCAGTCCGGCCCGCAAGGGGCCGGCGCCAAAGAAAACAGGGCCACGCGGACCCTGTTTCCATTTGCTGCGAGCGGGCTTAGCGTTCCGCGGCCGCCTTCAGGTTGTTCAAGCCTTTTTCAAAATCCTTGCCGATCATCCTGTCCATGCTGACGAAGACCGTCATGACCTTGCTGACGTAAGGGCTGGGGCCCGTCATGGTCCAGTTCACCTTGGTGCCGTCGCCCTCCGGCGTCATGGTAAAGGTGGTGGTATTGTGGCTTTCGAACGGCTTGAGGAAGTCCAGCTTGATGACGGTGCGTTCGGGCTGGGCCGCTTCCGTGATTTCCATGCGGCCGGCGCCCACCTTGTCATTGCCTTGCCATGCATATTGCGCGCCCAGGCCATTGGCCGGACCCGCAAACGTGCGGCGCATGGCTGGATCGAGCTTTTCCCACGGCGACCAGGCGGCCCAGTAATGGAAGTCCGTGATCAGGGCGGCGATTTTCTCGGGCGGGGCCTTGATGGTGATTTCGCGCTGGACACTGAAAGTATCGGGCTTGGTGGTGGCATAACCGAGGATGGCGGCGACGACGACAACGATCAGCAGCAGGGTTTTTTTGATCATATGCTCTCCAAATCTTGAATGGTCGATGCGAACGAATCTAGGCAATCTTAGCAGATATGAATGGCTGTGAGCGGCCTGTTGGCCTTTATTTGCGCCAGCTCTGCGCAGGCCCGCCTGTCTGCCCATTTCCAGGCGCGCACGCCAGGCTGGTGCGGGTTTGTGGTGACGGCCCGCGTCCGCTAGAATGCTGGCCTGCAAAGATTTCACTTAGGGAAATATGATTCAACGATCGATCGCCAGGCTGACCCTGGCGTGCGGCTTGCTGGCTTCCGCCTTTGCCGCGAACCTGGCGCATGCCGATACCTGTCCCGCCCATTACGTCGACGGCCGCAAGCCGGAAATCAGCAACCCCAAGCTGGACGTGGCGACCAAAGAGCTGTGCTACAACGTGTTTGGCGTGATGCATTCGGGTATCACGCGCACGCCGCTGTGGTCGGCCGAGCACTTGACGGCGAACAATCTGGACGCGGCGCAGGATTTGTCGCGCGAAAACTCCTTCCACGCCGAACGCAAGCTGCCCGCCGCCCAGCGCGCGGAATTGGCCGACTATGCGCGCAGCGGCTTCGACCGTGGCCACATGGCGCCCAACGGCGACATGCCGGACCGCCAGAGCCAGCGCGACAGTTTTACCCTGGCCAACATGGTGCCGCAAGACTCACGCAACAACCGCTATGTGTGGGCCGGCATCGAAGGCGCCGTGCGCAAGATGGCCAAGAAAGAGGGCGACCTGTACGTGATCACGGGGCCGGCTTTTATTGGCGGCAACTTGCGCAAGGTGGGCCGGGTGATCGTGCCCAGCCATCTGTACAAGGCCGTGTACAGCCCGCGCCAGCGCGCCGGCGCTGCCTACTTCATTGAAAACGTCGACACCAAGACGTATGAAGTGTTGAGCATTGCACAACTGGAAGACAGGATCGGCATCGATCTGTTACCGTCGCTGACGCGCCAGCAAAAGCTGCGCATGCTGAGTTTGCCCAAGGTGAAGAGCAAGTCCAAAAAATAAGACCGTCAAAAAGGAAATCCCATGTGCGCAAACAAATTCGTCCCGTATGCCAATGAAAGCGATGTGCTGGAAATCGGCAGCCTGACCATCGAAAACCGGATCGACCGTATCAGCATCAGCGGCGACATCGACCTGACCCTGGACAAGCCGGGCCTGGCCCTGGCCAAACAGCTGCAAAAACTGCTGGCCGACGTGGTGGCGCAGCTGGAAAAGCAGGAACTGCCGGACCAGCTGCCGCCGCCCGAGGTGACCTCCATAGCCAATCCCTTCGAGTAGTGGTCAAAAAAAACGCCTCCCGAAGGAGGCGTTTGCTTTTGCATGGCGTTAATTAAAACGTGTAGCGCGCATTGAAGGTGAAGTAGCGGCCATAGGCGTTATGCAAGCCTTCGTTGTAGCCGACGGCTGGGTAGTCCGGATCATACGGTGCGGCGCGGTCGAACAGATTCTGGATGTTGATGCCCAGGCTCAGGTTCTTGAAGCCGGTGTACGTATAACCGAGGCCCACCGTGGTCCAGCTGGCGACCTTGCAGTCCGGGAAGGCCGTTTCGTAGCCAGGGATCGTGGTATTGCGATCCGGCGCCGCATCGGTAGGCTTCTTCGTGCCAAAGGAACAGAAAGGCTGGTCGTAGATCTCGGCGCCGTCGCGGCTACGCTTGAGCGATACGCTGCCAACGAAGTTCAGCGAAGCGTTGACGCTATGGTCGCCACGCGTCCAGTTCGTGGTCAGCGAAGCCTTGACCTTCGGCATGTCGGTGCCGGTGGACAATTGCCAGTCGTACAGGTTAGGACGGGTACCCGCGACGTTGTTGACCGTGTCGCCTTCGTGCTGCTCCAGCTTGTAGCTGTAGACATACGTGCCGCGCAAGGCGGTGCTGAGCGAACCCCATTCACCGAGCTTGTTACGCAGACGACCTTCGAAATCGACGCCGCGCAGTTCGGTCGAACCCTGGTTGGACCAAGGTGTCTTGACTGACAACAAGGTGCCCGTGCCGGGAATCGGATTGCCGTTCGCGTCCGTGATGAAGTTGGCCGGGTTCTGGTCGCGCAGGACGTTTTCCGGCGAGCGGTCTTCGTTCTTCAGCGCTTCGCTGGCCGTACCGAGCGCCACTTCTTTTTCCTTGCGCACGCGGTACACGTCGACGACCACGTCGATGTTGGAGGTTGGCGAGTAGATCAGGCCCAGCGAGTAGCTTTTCGACGTTTCCGGCTTCAGGTCCGGATTGGCGCCACCGACGCCAGAGATCGACTTGCTGCAGTCGGCCGTCACGCCGCCGGGACGCGGGGTGCTTTCATCTTCCTGGCAGCGTTTCGGATCCCACACGCCTTGCAGGAAGAATTGCGCGCCGCCTGGCGTCACTTGCGACAGGGCGGGAGCGCGGAAACCTTCGGCATACGTGCCGCGGAAGGCCAGCGTATCCGTGGCGGTCCACTTGGCGCCCACTTTCGGCACGAAGTTGGTTTTGATGCCAGGATATTTGTCTACCCGGCCGGCAAAGTCCATCTCGAAGCTCTTGGTGAATGGCGTGCGCAGTTCGACGAAGGCCGACTTGACGTTGCGCTGGCCGTCGATGATGGTATTGGATTGTCCGTAGATTTCGCCGTTGGCAACCTTGCTGTCCGGATCGATGCGGATTTTCTCCTGGCGCAGTTCGAAGCCGATAGCCAGGCCCATGGCCCCGCCGCCCAGCTTGCCGAATTCCGTGCTGGCCTTGCCGTCCAGCTGGACGATTTCCGCTACGCCTTCGCTTTTCGGATCGTAGCCGATGGTCGGATCGGCCGCCAGCTGCGCCAGCGAGGTGCCGGTATTGAGTTTGCGCAAGGTTGGCAGGTACAGGCGGCCATATTGCGTTTCATCGCGTTCCGAGCGGTTCCACAGCAGGCCGGTGTCCCAGCTCCAGCCGAAGTGATCGCCTTGCAGGCCCGTCAGCAGGCGCATGTTCTGGTTGACCGTTTCCGATCCGCCACGCAGGTTTTCAAAGCGGTAGGCAACCGATGCGCGGGCATTCGTCAGCGGGTTGTCCGGATGGCCAATCGGCAGGATGGCCTGGAATGGATCGGCCAGGCCCGTCGCCATGTAATTGGTGACGGAGGTCGTGCCGAGGGAGATCGGCGCGCCCGTGTACGAGCGTGAGGAGCGCGTGTAAGCCGCTTCCGCGTAGCCGGTGACGCTGCTGCTGAGCTTCAAGGTGCCGCGGCTTAACACGCTGGCATCGCGGCCGTCGCCCTGGCTTTCGAGGAATTGATCGAGGTCATAGTTACAGAAGGTGCGGCCAATGAGGATGCTCGTTGGCAGCAGGCCATCCTTGGTGCCGCCCGTAATGCGTTCCGACGGGTCGCAGCCCAGGTTGAAGGTTACGCGCGCAGGCGCAGTCGCTTGCGTCACGCCGAAGTTGCGCGAGCCTGGCGATGATTCGCGGTACACGGTCGCGTATTTCGAGACGGAACTCGAGTAGTTGGAGCGGAAGCGGCCGTTCAAATCCTGATAGGTCGAGTAGGCGACATCCTTGGCGTCGCGGCGGGCAACGCGGTCGCGTTGCGAGAAGTCGGCTGCGACGAAGACGTTGTAGCCATCGACGTCCAGGTCGCCCGTGCCGAAGAAGCCATTTACGTTCTTGCGGCGGAACAAGCCATCGTCGTTGGCGCCCGCGTTGCCGGCGATTTGCGCACCGCGATAGTTCGATTTGGTGATGAAGTTGATGACCCCGCCGATGGCGTCCGAGCCGTAGACGGCCGATGCGCCGTCTTTCAGGATTTCGACGCGATCCAGGGCGGACAGCGGGATGCTGTTCAAGTCATACAGGGTGGAGTTGCCGTTGTTCGGGTCGGCGTAGGCCGAAGGCGTCATGCGCCGTCCGTTCAGCAGGATCAGTGTGGAGCTTGAGCCCAGTCCTCGCAGCGAGGCCGTGGCGACGCCCTTGGCAAAACCGCTGCCGCTGGCCTGGTCCTGGTTGGTGTCGGAGCCCATGGATGGCACCAGTTTCATCAGTTCGGCAACGGTCGATACGCCGCTGTCCTTGATATCCTTGGCGGTAATCACATCGACAGGAGAGGTGCCTTCCTTGTCGGCCCGCTTCAAGTTCGAACCTGTAATGAGAATTTTTTGCAGCGCCGGCTCCTGTGGTGCCAGTTGCGCGTAGACCAGCTGCGAGGAAGACAAGGTCAGGGCGACTGCGATCACGCTTTGTTTCAAGACTATTTTTTTAAGCAAAATATTCTCCATCGAATTTCAACTGCTGAACACATGGCCGACCATCGTTGTGCGATGTGCGGCTTTCCCGGTCTAGTGGATCGCTTCAGCGATTTTTGTTGCAGAACCGTATAAACAGTTTTGCCTAGACCTTTATAAAAACATCTTCGGAAAAGTTGCGCCATGCTTTTTTTAATATTGTCACGTTGACACAACAGTTTATCCAGAATATTTTTATGCTTACATATTCGGTAAAAAATTGATGGCAGGAAAAAGATTCTATGCTAGGAAATATCTGAAAATTAGTAAATAGACAATGAAAAAAATACACCATAAATTTTCTAACATATTGTTTTTTAAGGAGTAATTTATAATCATTCTTGTTTTAAATGGCATTTTTATAT